>NZ_AP025637.1:900000-1170000 GCF_022846615.1 Roseomonas fluvialis | reverse complement strand
ACGGGGCTTCTATGCGCCTTCGCAGACCCGGTCAACCCCCCTCGCGCCACGAAAGATACCAGGACGCAAAACGCGGCACGCCAACGTCGATCGGTGTGCTCGGCACAAAGCCGCACACGGCCTGAATTGCCGAGATATCGGCGAAAGTCTCCTCGACATCCGTGGGTGGCCGCGGCGTGTCGACCACGATGGCGCGCCGCCCCAACGCCGTCTCGAGCACCTCCACGAAGCGGCGCACCTCCTCGCTGCGATGGTTGCCGATGTTCAGCAGGCGCGGCGCGCGCCCGTCCGGTGGAAGGTCAAGACAGCCCAGCACCCCCGCAGCGATGTCGTCCACGTAGGTGAAGTCCCGCTTCAGCCGCCCGCCGTCATAGAGCGTGACCGGCCGCCCGCTCAGGATCGCGTCAGCGAACATCCACGGCGCCATGTCGGGCCGCCCCCAGGGGCCGTAGACCGTGAAGAAGCGCAGACCGGTCTGCGGCAGGCCGAACAGATGCGCGTAGGATTCGCTGATCAGTTCGGCTGAGCGCTTCGTCGCCGCATAGAGCGACACCGGATGATCGACCCGGTCCGCCTCCGCGAAGGGCAGCTTGCGGTTCCCGCCATACACGGAAGATGACGAGGCATAGACCAGGTGCTCGAGCCGCGGCAGGCGCCGCGCGACCTCGAGCATTACCAGGTGCCCCATCACATTCGCCTCGACATAGGCGAAGGGGTCCACGAGCGAATGCCGCACGCCAGGTTGCGCCGCGAGGTGCACCACGCGCGTCACCTCCGACTGCGTCGCGGCGAGCGGCAGCATCACACCACGATCAGCCACGTCCGCCTCGATGAAGGTGAATCCAGCCTGCGACTCTAGCCGCGCGAGCCGTGCTCGCTTCAGCCGCACGTCGTAGTACGGCGTGAGGTTGTCCACGCCGACCACGCGCTCGCCCCGCGAAAGCAGCGCCTGCGCAACATGCATGCCGACAAAGCCCGCCGCACCGGTCACCAGGACCGTCATGCGCGCACCAGCCGATCCTCGAGCAGTTCCATCACGGCGTGGCCCAGGGCGATGTGCGCCTCCTGGATGCGCGCCGTCACCGGGCTCGGAACCACCAGTACATGGTCGCACAGCGCACGCGCGGGCCCACCCTCCCCGCCGAGCATCCCGACCGTCACGATGCCCATGCCGCGCGCCGTCTCCAGCGCCCGCAGCACATTGGGCGACTTCCCGCTGGTCGTGATGCCGAACAGCACGTCACCCGCGCGCCCGAGCCCCGACAGCGGTCGCGCGAACACTTCCTCGAAACCGTAGTCGTTGCCGCCGGCGGTCAGCGCCGTGGGGTCGAGAGTCAGCGCGATGGCTGGCCAGGAGGGTCGCTCGACGCTCGATCGCAACCGCACCAGGAGTTCCGTCGCGAGATGCTGCGCATCCGCGGCACTGCCGCCATTGCCGCAGAAGAACAGCCGCCCGCCGCCGCGGATCGCCGCCTCGCAGGCGTCGACCACGCCCAACAGCGCGGCCGCGGCCTCGGTTGCGAGGCGACGCCGCAGCACGGCGCCCTCCTCCATCATCGCCGCGAAGCGCGCGGCCTCGGTCACGTCAGCTGTCCGCAGTGATGTTGTTGGCGCGGATCACCCGCCCCCACTTCTCGATCTCGGCCGCGAGGAACCGCCCGCAGACCTCCGGCGAGGACGCCTGCACGTCGCAGCCCTGCTCCTCGATCTTGGCCTTCACGTCGGCATCGGTAATGGCGCGCGTCAACGCCTCATGCATGCGCCGCAGGATCGGCTCGGGCGTGCCCGCGCGGCCAAGGAAGGCCCACCAGGTTGGCGCGACGAAATCGCCGAACCCCTGCTGCGCGAAGGACCGCGCGCCGGGCACGTGCCGCGTCTCGCCCTGCGTGGTCACGCCAAGCGGTCGCAACGTCCCGGACCGGATGTGCTGGCTGATGATCACGATGTTGGACATGAAGAGAGGCACGTTGCCCGCGACCGCGTCCTGCACGGCAGGCCCGCCGCCACGATACGGCACGTGCGTCAGCCGGATGCCAGCCTGGCTGCTCAGCAGCGTGGTCGACACATGCGCGAGGCCGCCCACGCCCGATGTCGCATAGCCAATGGTGTCTGGCGCGCGCTTGGCGGCATCGACCAGGTCCTGGAAGGTCCGGTACGGCGTGTCCTTGTGCGCCACCAGCGCGAGCGGCCCAGTCGCCACCAGGCTCACCGGCGCGAAGGCCTCCATCGCACGGTAGGGCAGGCGCATCACGGTCTGGTTGGTCGCCTCGTTGTCGTAGGCGAGCATCCAGGTGTAGCCGTCCGGTGCCGCGCGGGCCATCTCGCTGCCGCCGATCGACCCCGAGGCACCGCCGCGGTTGTCGATCACCACGGGCCGGCCGAGTCCCTCGGCCAGCTTGGCCTGGAAGATGCGCGCAATGGTGTCGACCGAACCGCCGGGCGGGAAAGGGACGATGATACGCACGGGCCGATCGGGCCATGTGCCCTGCGCGCCCCCGATGCGCGGCGCGGCAAGCCCCGCGGTGGCTGCGGCCAGAAGCAGGCGGCGGTCGATCACGTCCATTCTCCCGAAGTCAGTGCCCTGAACGGGGCTTTCGCGCGCGCAGATGACACGCCCCGACCGGGCGCTCAAGCCTGGGTGACCGCGGCCTCCGCGAAGCCGGCGCGGATCGCCTCCGACAATGTCTCGACCACGGGGCCGCCGACGGCGCCGCTGATCAGGATGATGGAGAAGTCCGGCAGCGGCGGCATGCCGTCCTCCGGGCCGAGGAATCGTAGCCCCGCCGGCAAGGGTCCGGGCAGGCCGATGGTCACGGCCAGGCCCGCCAGCGCAGGTGCCAGCGTGCCAGCCTGCGAGGTGCTGGTGTAGGCGACGCGCCAGGCGATGCCGGCCTCATCCAGCGCGCGCACGGCGGCGCGATGCCAGACGCAGCGCGGCTGCGCGGTGGCCAGGGGCATGGGCGCCCGACGATGCGCGGCATGCGCGACCGACCCGATCCAGCGCAGCCCGGCGCGCCACAGCGGCTGCCCGACCATGCCCGGGCGCTCGTTGCCGGCGGAGAGCAGCGTCAGGTCGATCTCGTCATTCTCGAGGCGGTCGACCAACTCGCTGGAGGGCGCGCAGGTCACCTCGACCTCGACCGCCGGATGTACCTCGGCGAAGCGCGCCAGGATTCCCGGCAGCCAGCGCAGCGCGTAGTCGTCCGGCGTGCCGAGTCGCACGGTCCCGGACACAGCCGGCGTGCGGAAGCTCGCGAAGATCTCGTCATGCATCGCGAGCAGCCGCTTGGCGCGGTCGAGCAACCAGGCGCCGTGCGGCGTGGTCTCCACCCCGCGCGGCCCACGCAGCAGCAAGGGCTGACCGAGCGTCTCCTCGAGCCGGCGGATCTGCATCGACACCGCCGATTGCGTCCGCCCCACGGCAGACGCCGCGCGGGTGAAGGACCCGCCTTCGGCGATCAGCACGAAGGACCGCAACAGGTCGGGGTCGATTCCAGGGGGGATGGCAAGCATGGGTGGGGGCCGGGCGGAGGTGGATCGTCGCGGCCTGCTGCTTTCGGCAGGCAATCGAAACATCAGACTTTCTGATGTTAAACGTCAATTGATTTCGTTTTTCTGATACGGGCCTCTCCGCAATGTTCGTTGCGGCGCAACCAGGAGGCCCGCCATGACGATCCGCAGCATTCCCGTATTCCATGCCGTTCGGTTCATGGCCGCCCGCGGCAACGGCTGGCTTGTCCCGTTGCATCGCGTACTGCAGGCGATCGAGACCCGCCGCCAGCTCGCCGAGATGGATCGCCGCATGCTGGCCGATATCGGCATCAGCCGATCCGAGGCGCTGGAAGAAGCCCGCCGCGCGCCTTGGGACCTGGCGCCCCGGCGGCGCTGAGCCGCCGACATTCACACCGGCGGGGCGCCTCTCAGCGCGCCTCGACCGGCTGCCGTTCCAGTTCAGCGACCCGCGCGCGCAGCGCCGCCATCTCGGCGCGCATCACCGCCAGTTGCTCGCCGACCGGGTCCTGGTCGGGGTCGGTCAGGCCGTAGCCCAGCGTCGGGTCGGTACAGATCGACCCTGCCGGCGGGCGGGCCGGGATGCCGACCACGGTGCAATCCCGCGGCACGTCCTTGGTCACCACGGCATTCGCGCCGATGCGCGCGCCATCGCCGATGGTGATCGGCCCTAGCACCTGCGCCCCCGCACCGATCGCGACGTTGTTGCCGATGGTCGGGTGCCGCTTGCCCGGGCTGCCTGACAGCCCGCCCAGCGTCACGCCATGATAGATCAGCACGTCGTCGCCGATCTGCGCCGTCTCGCCGATCACCACGCCCATGCCGTGGTCGATGAACAGCCGCCGGCCGATGGTCGCCCCGGGATGGATCTCGATGCCGGTCAGGAAACGGCCTATATGGGAGACGAAGCGCGCGAGGCCCTTCAGGCCCCTCCGCCACAGCGCATGAGCCATGCGGTGCCACAGCACGGCATGCAGCCCGGCGTAGCATAGCACGGCCTCAGGCCAGGACGGCCGGGCCGGGTCACGGCTTCGGATGGCGCGGGCGAGTTCGGTGATTTCCATCGGTGCCCCCGTCGCGTCAGGCCAGCCACGGCGGCACGGGCAGGCCCTTGCCGCGCAGGAAGTCCGGGTTGAACAGCTTGGACTGGTAGCGCGCGCCGCCATCGCACAGGATGGTCACCACGCGGTGCCCAGGCCCGAGCGCCTTCGCGACCTTGATCGCCGCCGCGACGTTCACGCCCGCCGACCCGCCGATCGAGATGCCCTCATGGATCTGCAGGTCGAAGACCTGCTCGAGCGCTTCCTCGTCCGTCACCTGCACGGCGTCGTCGATCAGCGCGCGGTCGGGTTCGAGGTTGCCGGGGACGCGGGCGGCCTGGCCGATACCCTCGGTGATGGAACTGCCTTCGGGCTTCAATTCGCCGGTCTTCACCCAGGAATAAAGCGAGCTGCCCATCGGGTCGGCGAGCACGATGCGCGCGCCGGGCTTGCGGGCCTTGAGCGCGCGAGCCACGCCGGCCAGCGTGCCGCCGGTCCCGCAGGAGCAGGTGAAGGCGTCGATATGCCCGCCGGTCTGGGTCCAGATCTCGGGCCCCGTCGTCGCCTCATGCGCGCTGCGGTTCGCCAGATTGTCGAACTGGTTGGCGTGGACTGCGCCCATCTCCTCCGCCAGGCGGCGGCTGTAGTGGACGTAGTTGCCGGGGTCGGAATAGGGCTTGGCCGGGATCAGCCGCAGGTCGGCGCCGATCATGCGCAGGAAGTCGATCTTCTCGCGGCTTTGCGTCTCGGGCACCACGATCACGGCGCGATAGCCGCGCGCATTGGCCACCAGCGTGATGCCGATGCCGGTGTTCCCCGCGGTTCCCTCGACGATGGTGCCCGGCTTGCCCGGGGTCAGCAGCCCGCGCTGTTCGGCATCAAGGATGATGCCAAGCCCTGCGCGGTCCTTCACCGACCCGCCGGGATTCATGAATTCCGCCTTGCCCAATATCTCGCAGCCGGTCGCCTCGCTGGCGCGGCGTAGGCGAATGAGGGGCGTGTTGCCGACCGCACCCTCGAAGCCATCCACGATGCTGGTGGAAGGGGGCGGGGTTGCATCCATGGTCGGGCGTCCTTGCGTACCGGTTGATGATGGTCGGTTGCCCGGACGGGCCGGACAAGGGGCGGGAAACCCTTTCTCCTGAGAGCATTATCTGCAGAAACTCTTGGCGAAGTGCGCCCTCACGACGCGAAACCATCCACGGTCCTTGACCTTTGGCCCGGCAATACGAGAACATAAAGCGAACATCAGCGGCCCTCCCCCAGGCCATGTCCAGCCCCCCGAACGCCCCCCCGCTCGACCGCCCTGCCCTGCTCTCGGCGCTCCGTGCCCGCATCGCGCGGCTCGAACGTGCGGGTGCGTCCGAAGCCCTGGCCACGCGGGGGGAGGACGCCATCCCCCTGTCCCCCGCCATCGATTCCGGCCTGCCCTGGGGCGGCCTGCCGCGCGCCGCGCTGCACGAGATCCTGGCCGCCGAACCCGGCGCCGCCGCCGGATTCGCGGCCCTGGTGCTGGGGCGCGCCGGGGGCACGGTGCTCTGGATCGCCCCCGATCCCGATGCCTGGCCACCCGGCCTGGCACGCTTCGGCCTCTCGCCCACCCAACTGGTGCTGGTCCGCGCGCCACGTGCGCAGGACGCGCTCTGGGCCATGGAGGAAACCCTGCGCTGCCCGGCCGTCGGCGCCGCGCTGCTGATGACCGGCGCGCTCGACCTCACCGCCGCCCGTCGGCTGCAACTGGCGGCCGAGGCGGGCGGCGTGCTCGGCCTGCTGCTGCGCCCGGACGAGGACGGCGCCGCCCCGACCGCCGCCCTGACCCGCTGGCGCATCGGCGCCGCCCCGTCCGACAGCACCAGCCAGCACGCCATCGGCGACCCGGCCTGGAACCTCGATCTGCTGCGCTGCCGCGGCGGCCGACCGACCACCTGGCGCGCCACCTGGCACGGCAGCGACCTGGTGACCGAGGACGGGACAGGCACGGTCACCACACGGCGGCGGGCATGAGGCGGCGGTGTTGCAGGCCGCCGCGGTTGGGGAAGGGTGCGACGGGGGGCCAGCCCCCCGCCCCCCCCGCTGGGGGCATACGCGCCCCCAGACCCGCGGGATTCTTGATGGGGGTGGGAGAGGGAGGGGCTCGCGGGCACGCCCTCGATCACGCGCGTACCCTGCCCCTCCCTCTCCCACCCCCATTGATCGCGGGGTCCGGGGAGGCCGCAGCCTCCCCGGCGGGGGTCCAGGGGGCAGCGCCCCCTGGCAGCGCCATCCCCAACGTGGAGCGCCGCACCCTCGCCCTCCTCCTGCCTCACCTGCCGGTCGAGCGCCTGCGTCGTCCCGGCCCTGTCACCGTCTGGGCGCAGCGTGGGGCGCGGCGGGTGGTTGTGTCGGTGAGTGCCGAGGCGGCGTCCGCCGGGCTACGCATCGGCCAGGCGCTGGCCGATGCGCAGGCGATCCTGCCCGGGGTGGTGCTGGTGCCGGAGGATCCGGCCGCGGATGCCGCGGCGCTGGAGCGATTGGCGCTGTGGTGCCTGCGCTTCACGCCGCTCGTAGGGATCGAGGGCACGGATGGGTTGCTGCTCGATATCACTGGCGTGGCGCATCTGTTCGGGGGTGAGAAAGCGTTGCGGGCGGAGGTGCTGGGACGGCTCGCGCGGCTGGGGCTGACGGCGCGGGGGGCGGTGGCGGGGATGCCCGGGGTGGCGTTGGCGCTGGTGCGGGCGGGCCGCGGCGGTGTGGTGGCGCCGGGGCTTGAGGAGGCCGCGGTGAAGCCGCTCTCGCTGGCGGCCTTGCGGCTGGAACCGGCGCTGGTGAGCGCTCTGCAAGGGCTGGGCCTGCGTGATGTGGGCAGCGTCGCGGCGCAGCCGCGCGCGGGGCTGGTGCGGCGCTTCGGCGCCGGCCTGGCGCGGGCGCTGGACGAAGCGCTGGGGCAGGCCGGTCGGCCGATCTCCCCCATTCGCACGCCGCCCGAGATGCAGGTGGCGCAGGATTTCGCCGACCCGGTGGTGACGCGGGCGGGGATCGAGGCGGCGCTGGGCCTGCTGCTGGACGCGCTGTGCCGCGCGCTGCGGGAGGCCGGGCGCGGTGCACGGCGGATGCTGCTGCGCGCGCATCGCGTCGATGGCGCGGTGCAGGAGGTCGCGATCGGCACGGGGCTCGCCACGCGCGACCCGAAGCATCTGGCCCGGCTGTTCCACGGGAAACTGGAACGGCTGGAACCGGACTGCGGCTACGACCGGATCACGCTGGAAGCGCCGGTGGCCGACCCGCTGACCGGCGTGCAGGACGGTCTCGGCACGGCAGCGCGCGCGGGGCGGCAGGCGGAACTGGCGCAGTTGCTCGACCGCTTGGCGCAGCGCCTGCCGGTCTGGCGCCTGGCGCCGCGGGCGAGCCACTGGCCGGAGCGGGCCATGGCGCGGGTGAACCCTTTCGAGCCGGTAGAGGTGCCGGACCCATGGGTGCCGAGGCCGCGTCCGGTGCGCCTGCTGCGCCGCCCGCCCGCGCTGGAGGTGATGGCCGAAGTCCCGGACGGGCCGCCCTTCCGGCTGCGACTCGGCCGCGCCTGGCAGCGGGTGGTGCGTGCCGAGGGGCCCGAGCGGATCGAACCCGAATGGTGGCGGGACCGACCCGACCGGCTGCCGCGCGACTACTATCGGGTCGAGCTGGAATCCGGCGTCCGGCTTTGGGTCTGCCGGGCCGGGCCGATGGGGCCGGACGCGCGCTGGGTCCTCCACGGGCATCTGCCGTGACGGCCTTCGCCGAGCTGGGTGCGCTGACGAATTTTTCCTTCCTCGAAGGCGCATCGCATCCGCACGAGATCGTGGGCACGGCCAAGGCGCTTGGCCATGCGGCGATCGGCGTGACGGACCGCAATTCCTTCGCCGGCGTGGTGCGGGCGCATGTCGCGGCGCGGGACGAAGGGCTGCGTTTCGTGCCCGGCGTAAGGCTGTGTCTGGATGACGGCTTCGACTACCTCGCCTGGCCGACGGACCGCGCGGCCTGGGGGCGGCTGACGCGGCTGCTTTCGGCGGGACGCATGGCGGCACCGAAAGGTGAATGCCGCATCGACCGCGCAGCGCTGGTCGCGCATGCGACGGGCAGCGTCATGGCGCTGGTTGTGCCGGAGGAGATCGGGCCGGATTTCGCGACCAGGCTGCGCGCCGATGCGACTGCGCTGCACCCGCATCTGGCGCTGCCGCTGTTCTGCGCCGCCACGCATCGCTTTCGCGGCGATGACCGCAAGCGGCTGGATGCGCTGGCGCGGATCGGGCCGCCGCTGCTCACCGCGGGCGGGGCGCGCTTCCATGCGCCGGAGCGCCGGCGGCTGGCGGATGTGATGACCGCCATCCGCCTGCGTACCACGATCGATGCGCTTGGTCTGGCGGCGGAAGCGAATGCCGAGGCGCATCTGAAGCCGCCGGCCGAGATGCGGCGCTTGTTCCAGGGGCACGAGGATGCGGTGGCGAACACGCACCGCGTCGTCGAAGCCTGCCACTTCAGCCTGGATGAGTTGAGCTACGAGTATCCGAAGGAGGTCCTGGACGCAGGGCGCACCGCGCAGGAGACGCTGCACGCGCGCGTGGAGCAGGCGCTGGCCGAACGCTGGCCGAACGGGCCATCGGCGAAGCTGCAGCGGTTGCTGGATGAGGAACTCGCGCTCATCCAGCAGCTCGACTACGCGCCGTATTTCCTCACGGTGCACGAGATCGTCCGCTTCGCGCAAAGCAAGGGCATCCTGTTCCAAGGGCGCGGATCAGCGGCGAATTCGGCGGTCTGCTACGTGCTCGGCATAACCGCGGCGGATGTCGAGGCGCATGACCTGCTGTTTGCCCGCTTCCTGTCGACCGCGCGCAACGAACCGCCCGACATCGACGTGGATTTCGAACACGAACGGCGCGAGGAGGTGATCCAGCACATCTACGAACGCTACGGTCGCGACCGTGCAGCACTCTGTGCCACGCTGAACCGCTACCGCCATCGCGGCGCGATCCGCGAGGTCGGCAAGGCGCTCGGCCTGACGGAGGACATCACCGCGGGCTTGGCCAAGGCCGTCTGGGGCCCGCGCGGGGATCGCGACATGACCGAGGTCGCGGCTGAGAAGGGACTCGATGCCGCCGCCGACCCGCGCCTAGCCATGGCGATCGAACTGGCGGAGGAGATTCAGGATTTCCCGCGCCACCTCTCGACCCATGTCGGCGGCTTCGTCATCACCGAGGGACCGCTGGTCGAACTCGCCGTGGTGTCCAACGCATCGATGGCGGATCGCACCACCCTCGAATGGGACAAGGACGACATCGAGGCGCTGCGCATGATGAAGGTCGATGTGCTGGGGCTGGGGATGCTGACCTGCCTCAGGCGCGGCTTCGACCTGATCGCGCAACATCACAGCACGCGCATCGGGCTGCGGGATCTGAAGCCAACCGATCCGCGCGTCTACGACATGCTGTGCAAGGCGGACGCGGTCGGCGTCTTCCAGGTAGAAAGCCGCGCGCAGATGAACATGCTGCCGCGCCTCAAGCCCCGGAAGTTCTACGACCTGGTGGTGGAGGTGGCGATCGTCCGCCCTGGGCCAATCCAGGGCGACATGGTGCATCCGTATCTACGGCGAAGGGACGGGCTGGAACCGGCCGACATCCCCTCCCCCACCACGGGCGATCCGAATGAGCTGAAGGCCGTGCTGCAGAACACCTTCGGCGTACCGCTGTTCCAGGAACAAGCGATGCGCATCGCCATCGTCGCCGCCGGCTTCACGCCGACCGAGGCGGATGCGCTGCGCCGCGCCATGGCGACCTTCCGCAACGAGGGCAAGGTCGCGGCGTTCCGGCAGAAATTCATCGGCGGCATGCTCGCGCGCGGCTACCCGGAGGATTTCGCCGAGCGCTGCTTCCACCAGATCGAGGGCTTCGGCAGCTACGGCTTTCCGGAAAGCCACGCCATGTCCTTCGCCCTGCTGGTCTATGCGAGTGCGTGGGTGAAGTGCCACCACCCCACGGTCTTCGCGGCCGCGCTGCTCAACAGCCAGCCGATGGGCTTCTATGCGCCGGCGCAGATCGTGCGCGATGCGAAGGACCATCGCGTCGCGGTGCGCGCGGCGGATGTGGCAACGAGCGACTGGGACTGCACGCTGGAACCCGAAGCCCGCAGCGCGGAGGGGCTGGCGCTGCGGCTCGGGCTGCGGCTGGTGAGCGGCTTCGGCGAGGAGGCGGCGCGGCGCATCGTCGCGGCGCGGGCGGCGGCACCCTTCTCGTCCATCGCGGACCTGGCGCGGCGCGCGCGGCTCGACCGCGGCGACCTCGAGGCCCTGGCCCAGGCGGATGCCTTCCGCGGCCTGGGGCGCGACCGCCGCGCGGCGCTGTGGGATGCCGCGGCTCTGTCCAGCCCGGCCCCGCCGCTCGCCTCGCATGATGGCACCGAGACCGCGCCCCGCCTGCCGCGCGCGACCGCCGGCGAGCAAACCGTGCTGGACTACGCCGGCACCGGGCTGACGCTGCGCGCGCATCCGATGGCGTTGCTGCGCCCCCAGCTGGATGCGCTGGGACTGGCCGATACGCGCGCGCTGAATGCCGCACCGCAGGGCCGCCGTTTGCGCCTGCCCGGCCTGGTGCTGGTACGCCAGCGTCCCGGCAGTGCGAAGGGCGTGGTGTTCTTCACCGTGGAGGACGAACACGGCATCGCCAACCTGGTGATGTATCCCGACACCGCCGAGCGCTTCCGCGCCGCCGTCGTGGCCTCGCGCCTGATCGTGGCGGAAGGCCGCGTGGAACGGCATGAAGAATCCGCCGTGCCGATCATCCATCTGCTGATCGCACGCGTTGAAGATCGCTCCGACCTGCTGGACGGTCTGCACCTGATGGAGGAGGCGCGCTGGGAAGCGACCATGGCCCGCGCCGACGAGGTGCGCCGGCCCCACCCGCGCGACGATCCACGCGCACGGGTGCGGATGCCGCCGAGCCGGGATTTCCACTGACAGGCCATTATTGCGAATAATTATCACTTGCGCTACGTCTGGGACCCGCAGCGCAAGGAGCCCACATGGCGACGCACGGACTGCCCGACTGGCCCTGGGCTGGCGCACCGACCGACGACCTGCCGCCGCCCGAACACCTGCTGCTCGACGCGTTGCGCGCCTGGCATGCGGCAGCCCGCGCCGGGCTGGCCCCGCTGCCCGCCATGACGATGATCCTGGCGACCGAGGACGCCGCCGCTGCCGTGCCGCCGCTCGATTCGCTGCTGCGCGCCGCGCCGATCGCCGCCGGCTGCGCCCTGTGCCCCCGCGTGGCCCCGCAGGAAGCTGCTCTTCTGCTCGCCTGCGCCCTGGCGCAACGCGGTGCCCGCAGCGAGGCGTTGGCCGCCCTATTGCGCCTGCTGCCGCTGCGCGCGGCGTATGAGGCGATGCCGCCGGCCATCCACCTGGGCTGCGCGCTGCGCCGCGCCGGCGTGCTGCTGCGCCACCCGATCCGGGAGGCTATGCGTCCTCGACCGGCGCGAGGGTGACGATCTCGGTCCCTTCCTCGACGCTGTCGCCTGCTGCGCAGCCGAGATGCGTGACCACGCCATCCGCCGGTGCGCTGATGCGCAGTTCGGTCTTCATCGCCTCCAGGATCGCGACAAGCTGGCCGCGCACGACGCGATCGCCGACCGAGACCAGCATCTGCACGACGCGGCCCGGGATGGGTGCGGACAGACGGCCTTCCGCGGCCGCATCGCCGCCGAGCGGCGCGTGGGGATCGACCAGGCGGAGGTCGTAGTCCTCGCCGCCGAAGGTCAGTGCAATGGCGTCACCATCCACCGTAAAGGGCACACGGTGCCAGACCCCGTCGATCGCGGCGCGAAGGTCGACCGAAAGGTCGGCTCGGACCGAGATGGGCGTACCGCCATCGACAACCACCTGCATCGCGCCGCGCCGCCGGCGCACCAGCACGCGGCGCAGGCGCGCCTCGTCTCGCAGCAGGAGAAGCTGTTCTCCCTCGCCGAACAGGCGGAAACCCAGGCAGACATCCCAGGGGGAGGCGCTTTCGATCCGCAGGCGCAGGCGCTCCAGATAGACCGCAGCGAAGGCGGCGAGCGCCCGTGCGGGGGTCTCGCGCGGCGGCGGGATGAGCTCCGCCGCGTGGCGAGCGATGAAGCCGGTGTCGAGTTCCGCGGCGCGCATGGCCGGATGTGCCGTCAGGCGCCGCAGGAACCCGAGGTTGGTGCTGAGGCCGGCCACCTGCGTTTCGGTCAACGCGGTATGCAGCCGGTCCAGCGCGGAGTCGCGATCCGGCGCGGCGGCGATCACCTTCGCGATCATCGGGTCGTAATGCGGCGTGATGCGGTCGCCATCGCGGACGCCGGTGTCCATGCGCACGCCGGGGCGCTGCGCAGGGCCGAAGAAGCGCGAAAGCCTGCCGATCGAAGGGCGGAAATCGGCGCCGGGGTCCTCGGCATAAAGACGAACCTCGACAGCGTGGCCCATGGCTTCGGGGGCTTCGTCCAGGGGTAGTGGCTCGCCGGCGGCAATACGCAGTTGCCATTCCACCAGGTCGAGGCCGGTGATCATCTCCGTCACCGGGTGTTCGACCTGCAGGCGGGTGTTCATCTCCATGAAGAAGGCGTCGTCGCCCTCGACGATGAATTCGATCGTGCCGGCATTGACGTAGCCGACGGCGCGCGCCGCCGCGATCGCCGCATCGTGCAGACGTTCGCGCAGTGCGGGCGCCAGGTCCGGCGCAGGCGCTTCCTCCAGCACCTTCTGGTGCCGGCGCTGAACCGAGCAATCCCGCGTGTGCAGATGGATGGTGCGGCCCTCGCTGTCAGCGAAGACCTGCACCTCCACGTGGCGCGGCTTCTGGAGGTAGCGTTCGAGCAGCACCCGGTCGTCGCCGAAGGCCGCCTTGGCCTCGCGGCGCGCGCCGGCCAGTTCCTCGCGGAATTCGGCGGGCGAGAGGACAGGGCGCATGCCCTTGCCGCCGCCGCCCGCGCTCGCCTTGATGAGCACGGGAAAGCCGATGCGGGCGGCTTCCGCCGCGAGGTGATCCTCTGACTGGTCCTCGCCATGGTAGCCGGGCACCACGGGCACGCCAGCTGCGACCATCAGCGCCTTCGATTCTGCCTTGCTGCCCATGGCGCGAATGGCGGCAGGCGGAGGTCCGACGAAGGCGATCCCGGCGGCCGCGCAGGCTTCTGCGAAATCGGCGTTCTCGGAGAGGAAGCCGTAGCCGGGGTGGATCGCTTCCGCGCCCGTGGCCTTCGCGACGGCGATGATGCGGTCGGCGCGCAGATAGCTCTCACGCGCCGCGGCCGGACCGATGGGATGCGCCTCGTGGGCCAGCGCGACATGCAGAGCGCCGGCATCGGCTTCGCTGAACACCGCGATGCAGCGAATGCCCATGCGCTGTGCCGTGCGCATGATGCGGCAGGCGATCTCGCCGCGATTGGCGATCAGCAGGCTGCGGAACATCACATGCGGAACACGCCGAAGCGTGTTTCCTCGATCGGGGCGTTCAGAGATGCGGCCATCGCGAGACCAAGCACGTCGCGCGTGTCGGCCGGGTCGATGATGCCGTCGTCCCACAGACGCGCAGTGGCGTAGGTGGGGTCCCCTTCACGTTCGTACTTCTCGCGGATCGGGGCCTTGAAGGCGTCTTCCTCCGTCGCCGGCCAAGTGCCGCCGCGTGCCTCGATGTTGTCGCGCCGCAGCGTGGCGAGAACACTGGCGGCCTGTTCGCCGCCCATGACGGAAATGCGGGAATTCGGCCAGGTGAACAGGAAGCGCGGCGAATAGGCGCGCCCGCACATGCCGTAGTTGCCGGCACCGAAGGATCCGCCGGTGATGACGGTGAACTTCGGCACATTGGCGCAGGCGACGGCGGTGACCAGCTTCGCGCCATCCTTTGCAATGCCGCCGGCCTCGTATTTCCGCCCGACCATGAAGCCTGCGATGTTCTGCAGGAACAGCAGCGGAACGCCGCGCTGGCAGCACAGTTCGACGAAATGCGCGCCCTTCTGCGCGGATTCCGAAAACAGGATGCCATTGTTGGCGAGGATGCCGACCGGCATCCCCCAGATGCGCGCGAAGCCGCAGACCAGCGTGGTGCCGTAGCGATGCTTGAACTCATCGAGTTCGGACCCGTCGACGATGCGAGCGATGATCTCGCGCGCATCGACCGGGGTACGCAGATCAGGGGGAATGATGCCGTGCAGTTCCGCCGGATCGTAGCGCGGCGGTGTCGGAGCGCGCAGGTCGAGCATCGCGCGCGGACCGCGACCAAGATTGCCGATGATGCGCCGGATCATACCGAGCGCGTGCATGTCATCCGCCGCGTAGTGGTCCGCCACGCCGGAAAGCCGCGTGTGCACGTCGGCGCCGCCAAGGTCCTCGGCACTGACGACCTCTCCCGTCGCGGCCTTCACGAGCGGTGGGCCGGCCAGGAAGATCGTGCCCTGATCGCGCACGATCACCGCCTCGTCGCACATCGCGGGAACGTAGGCGCCGCCTGCGGTGCAGGAGCCCATGACCGCCGCAACCTGCGGAACGCCGGCCGCCGACATGCGCGCCTGGTTGAAGAAGATGCGGCCGAAATGGTCGCGGTCCGGAAAGATCTCGTCCTGGTTGGGGAGGTTCGCCCCGCCGGAATCGACCAGGTAGATGCAGGGCAGCCGGTTCTGCTGCGCGATCTCCTGTGCACGAAGGTGTTTCTTCACGGTGATCGGGTAGTAGGTACCGCCCTTCACCGTGGCGTCGTTGGCGACAATGACGCATTCGCGCCCCAAAACGCGGCCAATGCCGGTGATGATCCCGGCACCGGGAACCTCCCCGCCATACATCCCGTGCGCGGCCAGCGGCGATAATTCGAGAAAGGGCGCGCCGGGATCGAGCAGTCGTTCCACGCGTTCGCGCGGCAGCAGCTTCCCCCGCGCGAGGTGCTTCTCCCGCGCGGCGGGCGGTCCGCCCGCGGCCGCCTCGGCGGCGCGCGCGCCGACTGCGTCCAGCAGGCCGCGCATGGTCGCGACATTGGCGCGGAAGGACTCCCCGCGTGTGTCAACGCTGGATGAAAGCACGTGGCTCACGCCGTCTCCTTGAAGAGCTCGCGGCCGATCAGCATGCGGCGGATTTCACTGGTGCCCGCGCCGATCTCGTACAGCTTCGCATCGCGCAGCAGCCGACCCGTCGCGTTGTCGTTGATGTAGCCGTTGCCGCCGAGGATCTGGATGGCATCGAGCGACGCCTTGGTGGCCGCCTCCGCGGCGAACAGGATCGCGCCCGCGGCATCCTTACGCGAGGTCCGCCCCTGGTCGCACGCACGCGCCACAGCATAGACATAGGCGCGGCAGGCGCTGAGCTGCGTGTACATGTCGGCTAGCTTGGCCTGGATCAGCTGGAACTCGCCGATCGCCTGGCCGAACTGCTTGCGTTCATGGACATAGGGCACGACCAAGTCGAGACAGGCCTGCATGATACCGAGCGGCCCGGCAGCGAGCACGGCGCGTTCATAGTCGAGCCCCGACATCAGTACGCGGACGCCGCCGCCGACCTGACCGAGCACGTTCTCCGCCGGAACCTCGCAGTCCTCGAACACCAATTCGCTGGTCGGCGAGCCGCGCATGCCGAGCTTGTCCAATTTCTGCGCAGGCCTGAAGCCCTTGAAGTCGCGCTCGACGATGAAGGCCGTGATACCCTTGGGACCGGCCTCGGGGTCAGTCTTGGCATAGACCACCATCGTCTCCGCGTAGTGCGCGTTGGTGATCCACATCTTGGTCCCGTTCAGCACGTAACGGTCGCCGCGCTTGTCGGCGCGCAGCCGCATCGAGACCACGTCGCTGCCCGCGCCGGGCTCGCTCATTGCAAGTGCGCCAAGGTGTTCGCCGGTGATCAGCTTCGGCAGATAACGGCGCTTCTGTTCCTCGGTGCCGTTGCGGCGGATCTGGTTGACGCAGAGGTTGGAATGCGCGCCGTAGGACAGGCCCACAGAGGCGGAGGCGCGGCTGACCTCCTCCATGGCGACACAATGCGCGACATACCCCATGCCGGCGCCGCCGTATTCCTCCTCGACGGTGATCCCGTGCAGGCCGAGCGCGCCCATCTCCGGCCACAGGTGGCGCGGGAATTCGTCGGTGCGGTCGATCTCGGCGGCGATCGGCGCGATGCGCGCATCGGCGAAGGACCGCACGCTGTCGCGCAGCATGTCGATCTCGTCACCCAGGCCGAAATCCAGCATGGGGATCTGGTTTGCACTCATGTCGGTGTGTCCGCGAGGGATGTGGCTTTCTCGGCGAGTTCACGACGCAACGCGCCGCGCATCACCTTGCCGGTTGCGGTCAGCGGCAGGGACTCCAGGAAGACCACGCGCCGCGGGTACAGATGCGCCGCGAGCCGTGTCCGAACGAAGCCCTGGATCTCGGTGGCGAGCACGTCATCGGCAACCATGCCGTCGCGTAGCACGATCGCGGCAGTGACATGTTCGGTGCGCAACGCGTCAGGCACGCCGACCACGGCGGCGAGCGACACCGCCGGATGGCGCAACAGGCAATCCTCGACCTCTCCGGGGCCGATCCGATAGCCGGCCGAGGTGATGACGTCGTCGGCGCGCGCAACGAAGCGAATGTAGCCTTCATCGTCCGTGACGCCGGTGTCGCCGGTGACCAGCCAATCGCCCTCGAACTTCGCGGCGGTCGCCTCGGGATTGTTCCAGTACCCCAGGAACATCGCCGGATCGGGGCGACGAACCGCGATGCGGCCTTCCTCGCCGGGTGCGCACGCCACGCCCGCGGCGTCGATCACCGCGACGTCATGGCCCGGCACGGGCCGGCCCATGAAGCCGGGCTTCACCGGCATCAGCCCCGCGCAATTGGCGACGACCAGGTTGCATTCAGTCTGGCCGTAGAATTCGTTGATGGTGAGGCCGAAGGCATGGCGCCCCCAATCGAGCGTCTCGGCGCCAAGCGTCTCGCCACCGCTGCCGATGCTGCGCAGGCGATGGCCGAAGCGTCGCGGGTCGGGCACCTGGCGCATCATGCGCAGCGCTGTCGGCGGCATGAAGGCATTGCGCACCTGGTGGCGGGCCATCAGGTCGAAGGCGCGCTCCGGATCAAATTTGGCCATGCGGTGAGCCAGCACAGGGACGCCGTGGAAAAGCGATGGCAGCAGGACGTCCAGAAGCCCGCCGATCCAGGCCCAGTCGGCTGGCGTCCAGAACAGGTCGCCAGGGTGCGGGAACATCTCCTGCGGCATCTCAACGCCCGGAAGGTGGCCGATCAGGGTGCGATGCGGGAGCAACGCGCCCTTCGGCGATCCCGTCGTGCCGGATGTGTAGATGATCATCGCTGGATCATCTGCAGAGGTATTGTGGGGCTCGCATGTGTCGCTGGCGCGCTCGGCCTCTTGCCAAAGCGACAACGCGCCAGGACGCGCGCCATCGGCGTTCAGTAACGTCCGCAGGTCTGGCAGGCTTTCGCGCAGGTGCGCGAGCGCCGTGAGCCCGGTGTCGTCGGTCAGTATCGCGGCCGCACCGCTGTCGCGCAGGCGGTATTCCAGCGCATCCGGTCCGAATAGCTGGAACAGCGGCACGGCGATGGCACCGATCCGGTAGATGGCGAGGTGTGCGGTCGCTGCCTCCGGCCCCTGCGGCAGCAACACCGCGACGCGGTCGCCGACACCGATGCCCCGCGCCCTGAGCACGTTGCCCAGTCGCGCCGAGGCCACGCGCAGCGCATCGAAGGTGATGCGCTCGACGTCACCGCCCGCGCTCTCGTGCACCAGCGCGATCCGACCGCTGCCATCGGCCCAACGGTCGCAACAGGCAACCGCGATGTTAAACATCGACGGCACCGACCAACGGAAACGCGCAACCAGTTCCTCGTAGGTCCTGGCTGCCGGAAGAATAGCCGCTGCAGTCACAGCCAGCGCTTCCGTCGCTTGTAGGATTTCAGGTTGCGAAAGGACTTCCGTTCGGCGCCATGGCCACCAAGGTAGAATTCCTTGACGTCCTCGTTCTCCGCGAGCGAGGCGGCGGTGCCGTCCAGCACCACCTTGCCCTGCTCCATGACGTAGCCGTAGGAGGCGACGGACAGCGCCATGCGCGCATTCTGTTCGACCAGCAGGATGGTGATTCCAAGGTCACGGTTCAGGCGTCGGATGATGCCGAAGACTTCCTTCACCAGCAGCGGCGACAAACCCATCGAGGGTTCATCCATCAGGATCAGCTTCGGGCGTGCCATGAGGGCGCGGCCGATTGCTAGCATCTGCTGCTCGCCGCCCGAGAGGTAGCCCGCGAGCCCGGTGCGCTCACGCAGGCGCGGGAAGTAGTCGAACACCATGTCGATGTCGCGACCCACCTCGCCGTCGCGGCGCGTGAAGGCCCCCAGGCGCAGGTTCTCGATGCAGGTCATGTCGGAAATGATCCTGCGGCCCTCCATCACCTGGAAGATGCCGCGGCGCACGATCCGGTCAGGATCGATGCCGTTCAGGCGCTCACCACCGAACAGGATGTCGCCACGGGTAACCTGGCCTTCCTCAGTCTTGAGCAGGCCCGAGATCGCCTTCAGCGTCGTGGACTTGCCCGCGCCATTGGCGCCGAGCAGGGCAACGATCTCGCCCTGCGGCACAACAAGCGACAGGCCGCGCAGCACGAGTATGACCTCGCTGTAGACCACCTCGATGTTCTTCACCTCGAGGAGCGGCGGGGCGGCCTCGGCCCTCGCCACTGGTTGCTGCGCGGCGTCGCTCATCACCAGCCGAGCCAGTCGGCGCGGCGCGGCAGGTCGATGGTTGCGACCGGCTGCAGCGCCATGGTGCCGGCGGCCATCAGTTCCTGCACGCTGCCTTGGGCCGTGTTGCCCGTCACGCGCGCCCGGTACAGCGCGACGCGCATCGTGCCGCGATGATCCTGCGCAGTGAACGTCGACGGGGTGCAGACACCCTGGAAGCCGGCGGGCACCCAATCGCGCCGCGCGTAAAAGCCGTCGCGGATGCGTTCGCCAGTAACCTGGCCGCCATTGGCGGCAGCGGTCTCCATCGCCTCCACCATCAGCATCGCGGCGCAGGCGCCGGCCAGGTAGTGCACGGGGCGATAGGCGGTGCCAGCCTGGTCGGAGACACGGCTGATGGCGCGCAGCGTCTCCATGCCAGAAGCATTGCCTCCCCAAACCACGCCCGTGCGGACCGGGAACACCACGCCGTCGGCGGCGGTGCCGGCGGCCTTCATGGCGTTCTCATCCATCCCCCAGACGTTCCCGAGGAACTGCACCTGCACGCCGACCGTCTGGCAGGCGCGCAGCACCGAGATGTTCGACCCAGCCGTGTTGCCTAGATACGCGTAGTTTGCACCCTGGTTGCGCAGGGTCAGGCACTGGGCGGTGTAGTCGCCGGGCGTCAGCGCGAACTGGATCGCGGGCAGAACCTCAAACCCAAGTTCACGCGCGAGCGTCTCGCCGGCTTCCTTCGGACTGTTCGGGTAGGGGTGGTTCGCCCCCATGTGGACGTAGCGCGGCCGGCCCTGCTGGCCGCGCGCGCGCCAATCATCCGCCGCCCATTGCAGCATGCCGCGCAGCGCGTCGGAGTAGGACGGGCCGAAGAAGAAGTTGAACGGCGCCGGTTCCACGCCCTGCCGGCGCGACGTCCCTCCGGCATCCGTCAGCGCGGCCGAGTATGACCCAGAGATATACGGGATCCGGTCGCGCGTGACGAAGCGAACCAGCGCTTCCGTATCCGCGGTGCCCCACCCCTGGATGGCGACCACGCGCTCGCGCTGCGCCCAGGACTGGTACTGGCTCACGGCGCGCGGCGCCTGGTAGCCGTAGTCAAAACCGGAAACCGCGAGGCGTCGGCCGGCAACGCCATTGCGCGTCTGGTTCACCCAGGCGAGCGTATCCGCGACACCCTGGCCGTAGGGCACGCCGACATCCGACGTCGCGCCAGAATTGTCCATCAGGTGGCCGACCGGGATCGGTGCTTGGGCGAAGGCCGGCGCCGCGGCGAACAGGGCGCCGGCGAGCAGGGGAAGCGGAAGCCTCATGGTCAGTCTCCTCCTTGGATGTTGTGGGCCGTTGGCCGGCCTCAATGCGAGAACGGGTAGAGTTTCCAATACGCCTTGATCATTTTCCAGCGATGCGCGAGCCCATCGGGCTCGAAGATCAGGAAAAGGATGATCGCCGCACCGATCGCCATCTCCCGCAGGAAGGAAATGGACGCGCCGATCCTGAGTGCGCGGTCGATGGCACTGCCCGCGAGAAGGTCGGCACCGGCCTGCACGATCTCGGGCAGAAGCACCATGAAGGCCGCGCCCATCATGCTGCCCATCACCGATCCCAGCCCGCCGATGATGATCATCGCGAGGAATTGGATCGAGTAGAGGATGTTGAAGGCCTCAACGCTGACAAACAGCAGATAGTGGGCATAGAGCGCCCCGGCCACGCCCGCGTAGAAGGACGCGATTCCGAAGGACAGCGTGCGGTAGTAGGCAAGGTTGATGCCCATCATCTCGGCAGAGAGGTAGTGGTCGCGCACCGCGATCAACGCACGCCCGTCGCGAGTCCGCATTAGGTTGGCGGCGGCGAGGAACAGGATCACGACATGCGCAAGGACGACGTAGAAATACGTCTCCTCCCGATCCAGGCGCAGGCCGAACAGTTCGTAGGGCTCGGTCACGCGCCCGGCCACGCCGCCGGAGAACCAGCGCGCGCGGGCGAAGAAATCCTCAAGGATGAACTGCGCGGCGAGCGTCGCGATCGCGAGGTAGAGCCCCTTCAGCCGCGCCGCCGGCGCCCCGAACACCAAGCCGACCAGGGCGGTCATGATCCCCGCCCCCCAGATCGCAATGGGCACCGGGACATGATATTCAACCAACAACGCTGAGGCGAAGGCGCCGAAGCCGAAGAAGGCGGCGTGGCCGATCGAGATCTGCCCGGTGAAGCCCACCAGGATGTTCAGCCCCAACGCTGCGATGGCGCTGAACCCGATCGTGATCAGCAACCCGAGTTCGTAGCGCCCGAACACGAGCGGCGCCGCGCACAGCAGTCCTACGCCGACGATCGCGGCGATGCGCGAATTGCGCGTCGGAAAGATCGTCGTGTCGGCGCGGTAACTGGTGCGAAAGTCGCTCGCCGGGGTCATCGACGTCATGCTGCGTCAGACCCTCTCGATGTTTTTCGTGCCGAACAGCCCGTAGGGCTTGATCAGCAGGATCAGGATCAGCGCGTAGAATGGCGCGATCTGGTACATGTTCCCCCAGTTGAGCCATTGCGCGTCGACGTACTGCGCGAGGTTTTCGAGCACGCCCACGATCAGCCCGCCCAGCACCGCACCGACGATGGAATCGAGCCCGCCCAGGATCACCGCCGGGAAGACCTTGATGCCGTAAAAGGACAGAGCCGAGGAGACGCCGTTCACCACGCCCACCACCACGCCCGCGACCGTCGAGACCATCGCCGAGATCGCCCAGGACATCGCGAAGACTTTCGGTACGCTGACGCCGAGCGACTGCGCGACCTGCTGGTCGAAGGCCGTCGCGCGCATCGCCAGCCCGTGCTTCGAATAGCTGAAGAACCACCAGAAGCCGAGCATGATCAGGGCCGATACGCCCAGGCTCGCGAGGTAGACGGTCTGAACCTCAAGGCCCATGACGCTCACGCGCTCGGCGGTGAAGATCGGCGGGAACGGCTGCGCAAAGACGCCGAAAATCCACTTCATTAGCGCCTGGAAAAAGATCGACAACCCGACCGTCGCCATGATGACGCTGATGACCGGCTCACCGATCAACGGCCGCAGCACGATGACCTGCAGCAGGATCCCGAACAGCGTCATGAAGGCGAGCGTGACCAGGAACCCTGCCCAGAAGGGCAATTGCCATGTCGTCAGCATCCACCAGCAGACCCAGGCGCCGACCAGCAGGAATTCGCCCTGCGCGAAGTTCACCACCTGGCTCGCCTTGTAGATCAGCACGAAGGACATCGCGACGACGCCATAGAGCGCGCCGACGATGAGGCCGTTCAGCACCAGCTGAAAAAGCAGTGTCGTGTCCATTCAGGCGACCTTCCTGTGGTCCGTCGTGCCATCCATGCGGATCACGCGCAGGACGGTCCGGATGCGCTGCTTCGTGCCGTCCTGGAAGGCGATGGTGGTGTCCACGGGGATGGCGTCCTGTCCCGCGTAGATCGCCTCGATGATGTCGCCGTACTTCGTGTTTATCACGCCGCGGCGGACCTTGCGCGTGCGGGTGAGCTCCTCGTCATCGGCGTCGAGTTCCTTGTACAGTAGGACGACGTCACGAATGCGCTGCGCCTCGGGCAGGGATGCGTTCACCTGCGCCACCTCGGCGCGGATCTTCTCCAGCACCTCGGGCCGCGCGGAGAGGTCCGTGTAGGTGGTGAAGGCGATGCGCTCGCGCTCCGCCCATTTGCTGACAATCGGGAAGCGGATGCAGATCATGGCCGCAAGGTGGGGACGCTGGTCGCCGAGGATCACCGCCTCCGCCACGAAGGGGCTGAACTTCAGCTTGTTCTCGATGAACTGCGGCGAGAAGCGGTTACCGCCGGACGTCGTCGCAATGTCCTTGATGCGGTCGATCACCACGAGCTGGCCACGCTTGTCGAAGTATCCGGCATCGCCGGTATGCATCCAGCCGTCGCGCATGTCGGCCACATCGTCCAAGCCGAGGTAGCCGGCGAACATGTTGGGATGCCGCGTGACGATCTCGCCCACGCCGTTCTGGTCGGGTTCATGGATGCGCAGTTCGATTCCGTCGCCGAAGGGCACACCGACGGTGTCGAAGTCGACCTCCTTCGCCCGATGGATCGTGTAGGCACCGAGCGATTCCGTCTGCCCGTAGATCTGGCGCAGCGGCACGCCCAGCGCCTGGAAGAAGCGGAAGGTATCCGGCCCAAGGGCCGCACCGCCGGTCGCCGCCGAGGTCAGGCGCGTGAAGCCAAGTCTGTCGCGCAGGGCTCGGAACAGCAGCGCGTCGGCAATCGACGACCGCCCGCCGGCCTTCAGCGCATCAAGCCCCATCCGCATCCCGGCCGCGAAGGCGCGCTGCTTGAGCGGCGATGAATCCATCACGCGCGCGCGCACATCCGCCGCGATCGATTCCCACAGGCGTGGTGCGAACAGCACGAAGGTCGGCGCAATCTCCCGGAAATCGGCCATCATCGTCTCGGGTTCCTCGACGAAGTTGACCTTCATGCGCGCGATCAGGCCCCAGCCGAGGACGTAGATCTGTTCCATGATCCAGGGCAGCGGCAGCACCGAGACGTATTCGTCCTGCGGCCCTTTCGGATCTACCGTGAGATACGCCTCGCAGTGCCGGATCAGCGCGCGTGCGCTGAGTTGCGCGAGCTTCGGCCGCGCCGTCGTGCCAGACGTGGTGCACAGGATCGCGACATCCTCCCCATCGGTCGCGTCCACGAGGCTGTCCCACAGGCCCGGTTCCGCGGCGGCGGCGGCCGCACCGCGCTGCAGCAGGTCGGCCATCGAGATCAGGCGCGGGTCCTCGTGCTTGCGCATGCCGCGCGGATCGCAATAGACGATGTGGCGCAGGCTCGGCAGCTGGTCCGACACATTGAGCAGCTTGTCGACCTGCTCCTCATCCTCGGCGATCACCGCAACCGCGCCGCTGAAGGCCAGCAGATAAGACACTTCGTCATCCAACGCGTCGCGATAGATGCCGAGCGACCGTGCACGCACCGCATGCGCTGCGATCTCGCCCATCACCCAATCCGGCCGGTTGTCGCCGATCAAGGCCACGACCTCGTGGCGCTGCAGGCCCAGCGTACGCAGCCCGAGGGCAATGTCCCGCGTTCGCATCGCGACCTGCGACCAAGTCAGCGCCCGCCAGATGCCGAATTCCTTCTCGCGCATCGCGATGTCCTGGCCGTGCTCGCGCGCGTTGCGGCGAAGCAGGCGCGGCAGCGTGAGGTCGGCCGTGGTCATGCCGTGGCAGGCTCGCTCTCGTCGTGCACGACCTCGTCGGCCTCGCCCAGATAGGCGCGCCTCACATGCGGGTCTGCCAACACCTCGGCCGGTGTACCGGCGGCGATCCGCTTGCCGAAATCCAGGACCATGACGCGATGGCTGATGTCCATAACCACGCCCATATCGTGCTCGATCATCAGCACGGTCATGCCCCATTCTTCGTTCAGGTCGACGATGAAGCGGGCCATGTCCTCCTTCTCCTCGAGGTTCATGCCAGCCATGGGTTCGTCCAGCAGGATCAGCTTCGGCTTTACCGCGACCGCCCGCGCGAGTTCGACCCGCTTGCGCAGCCCGTAGGAGAGCGTGCCGGCGATCGCCTTGCGCACGTGCTGGATCTCGAGGAAGTCGATGATCTCCTCGACCTCGCGGCGATGGGTCAGTTCTTCCCGCTGCGCACCGCCCAGCCAATAGGCCATGCCCCGCACGAAGCCGGACCGCAGAAGGTGGTGGCGCCCGACCATGATGTTGTCGAGCACCGTCATGTGCCCGAACAACGCCAGGTTCTGGAAGGTGCGGCCAATGCCAAGGGCCGCGCGGCGGCTGGTGGAGGTGCGCGTTATGTCGCGGCCGTCGAACAGGATGCGCCCTTCGGTCGGGCGATAGCGGCCGGAGACGCAATTCACCATGGAGGTCTTGCCCGCGCCGTTTGGGCCAATGATGGAAAAAATCTCGCCCCGGCGGACATCGAAGGCGACATCGGTCAGCGCCCGGACGCCGCCGAACCTCAGACTGACGCGGTCGGCGACAAGAATCGGCGCCTCGGCCTCCACTCGACGTACCCTCCCAGGGCTTGGTTCTCCGGGGAGGTTATGGGTCGGCGGGCCTTCGTGGCAACTTTCATGCGCAGGGCAGCAGCACCGGGTTCAGCGCGCTCCGCGAAGGGCGATCGCAAGCGGCGGGTCATCGGTCGTCAGGACATCGACCCCAAGGTCCAGCATGCGCCGGATCGACGCCTCGTGGTTCGCGCCCCAGACCGATATGCGCAGACCTGCCGCCCGCAGCGCGGCGCAGGCCTCCGCATCGAGCCGGGACTGGTGCACGCCGATTTCCGGAAACCCGTAAGCCTTCGCGACCGCAATGGTCCCGCGAAGCCCAAGCCCACGCCAGGTGACGTCCTCGAGCAGCCACGCCACGCCGGCGAGCCCGCCGGCCGCGGCTGCCGCGGCTGCCACCTCCGCGTCGAAGGCAATGATCCAGGTTTCGGCGCGCACACCCTTGCGGTCGAGCGCAGCCAGCACGCGCGGCACGAGGCCCGGATAGGCACGCCCCTGCGCGTCCGACTTGATCTCAACCCGCGGCGCGACGGCGGTGCCGGCCAAGGCGTCCAGCATGTCGTCCAGCAAGGGCGGCGCTTCGCCGCCGCCCCCCTTCACGTGAAGGCTGCGCAGTTGCGCGGCGCTGAGCGCGGCCACGGCACCGGCGCCGTTGGTCGTGCGGTCCAACGTTGCATCGTGGAGCACCACGACCTCGCCATCCGCCAGCGCGTGTACGTCGCACTCCGCCTGCTCCAGCGGCAGCCGCGCGGTTTCGCGAAATGCCGTGAGGCTGTTCTCGGGCCAAAGGAATGCGCCGCCGCGATGGCTCGCAATGGCGGTGGGGTGATGCGTCATGAAGCGGACCTCTAGGGGGGATCGGCGTGGGCTGCGTCGCCGGGCCCGCATAGGACCAGCAGCGCCTCGGTCTGCCCACGACAACCTTTGGGGCAGGCGGCCGACCTGCTAAGCTCATTAACGGGATGTGTGACACTTTCCTCGCATAAGTGGCAAGCTTCGCACAGCATTGCACCCCAGGAGGTGTCGATGGCCAGAACAGCGGGATTGCGGCGATGGATCAGGCACACGCTGGCTGCGCTGCTGATGATGTCGCCTTCCGTGGCATGGAGCCAGGCCGCTGGGCCCGCCGACGCGCCTCTTCGCCTGAAAATCGTGGGCGGCCTGGCGGATGTCAGCCAATACCTGCGCTATGAGGAGCCCTTCTGGCGCCGCCGCCTACCCGAGGCCTCTGGTGGGCGCATCCAGGCCGAAATCGCGCCCTTCGACCGCAGCGGCATTCGCGCGCAGGAGATGCTTGCACTCATGCGGCTGGGTGTCGTGCCGTTCGGGACGGCGCTGCTCGCCATCGTCAGCACCGAGGAACCCGAGTTCAATGCGGTCGACCTGCCGACGGTCAATCCGGACATGACGGCGCTGCGCCGCACGGTCGAACTGTATCGTCCGCATCTGGAGGAACTGCTCGCCGAGCGCTACGACGTGGAATTGCTGGCGGTCTATACCTATCCGGCGCAGGTGCTGTTCTGCCGGTCCGCCTTCAGCGGCCTGTCCGACCTTGCCGGGCGGCGCATACGCACGTCCTCGGTCGGTCAGTCCGAGATGTTCGCCGCCCTCGGCGCGACACCCGTGGTGATACCCTTTGGCGAGACGCTGGCCGCGCTGCGTTCCGGCGTCGTGGAATGCGCCGTGACCGGCACGCTTTCCGCCAATGCGATCGGCCTGCACGAGGTCACGTCGCATATGCACGGCATGGCTATCACCTGGGGCTTGTCCATCTTCGGCGCCAACCGCGCCGCCTGGAACGCCCTTCCCGATTGGGCCCGCACCCTGATCCGCACCGAACTGGCAGGGCTCGAGCGTGAAATCTGGGACGCGGCCGAGATCGAGACCGGCGAGGGCTTTGCCTGCAACGCCGGCCAGGCAGCTTGCACCAATGGGCGACGCGGCAATGTCGCCATCGTCCCGGTGACCGAGGCCGACCAGGCACGCCGCCTGCGCCTTCTGACGGAGACCGTGCTGCCCGGCTGGGTGCGCCGCTGCGGCGAGGCCTGCGTCAACGCCTGGAACACGCGCCTCGCGCCGGCGCTCGGCGTGACGGCACAGCCCGACTGACGATGCAGAACACGCGGTTTCTACGCCGCGCCGTTTTCGTCGGCGCGGTGATCCTGCTGCTGGCGCAGACGGCTGCGACGATGATGATCATCGGGCGGGCCCGCGAGGCGCAGATCCGTGGCGCGCAGGAGACCGTCGAACGCATCAGTATCGCGACTGAGGCATCGATCAATCGCGCCTTCGTGCAGGTCGACGCCATGCTGGCCGGGCTGCCGGCCATGCTCGCACCCTTCGCGACGAACGGGCAGATCGACACGGCGTCGGTGAACCGCGTGCTCAGGCAGTTCATCAACCAGAACTTCACCTATCGGGACATCCTGCTGCTTGGCGCCAACGGGCTGCCGGTGGCCACTGCCCTGCCGGTCTCCCGCCGCCGACGCCTGCCGCTGCCCGTGGAGACAGGCTTCTCGGAGCTCGCCGCGGCCAGCGGCGGGGTGTCGATCGGCGGCCCGGTACAGAACCCGAGTACGGGCGAGTGGTCCCTGTTCTTCGCGCGCAACGTCACCATCGTGGGGCTCGGGCCGGTCCGGGCGGTTGCCGAGGTGCCGCTGCCCTCGGTGCGTTCGCTGCTCTCCGCCGCGGGAGAGAGCCCGGGCCTTCGCACGACACTTGAACGTGACGATGGCGTGCTGCTCGCCTCGGTGCCTCATGACGAGTCACGCATCGGCCAGCAGCTCGCCCACGTCTCGGGCCTGCCGAATGGTCGTGCGACGCTCGCGATCAGCCGCTTCAACGGTCAGGAGGTCTTCGTATCGGCGCGTCCGACGCTTTATCCAGCGCTGGTGGTCAGCGCGACCATCGAGGTGGATGCCGCGCTCGCGGGCTGGTATCGCGACCGCGTCCGTGCGCTGGCGGTTTCGTCCATCCTCGGGATCGTCATCATCCTGGTGGCGCTCGCGCTGATGGTCATCTTGCGCCAGCGCGGCAAGGCCGAGGACGAGCGCGCCAAGGCCCGGCAGACGCTGGAAAGCGCGCTCGAAGCCATGTCGGACGGCTTCGTGATGTTCGACGCCTCAGATCGCCTGATCGCGTGCAACAGCCGCTACAAGGATTTCTACCGCATAAGCGCGCCCTTCATCCAGCCCGGCAACACCTTCGACGACATCATGCGCGAAGGCGCGCTGCGCGGTCAGTACCCGCAGGCGGGCGACGACATCGAGGCCTTCCTGGCCGAGAGCAAGGCCTTCCACCTGAGCAACCAGCCGCCGATGGAACGCCTGCTGCCCGATGGCCGCTGGGTGCTCATCACCGAACGTCGCACGCCGGATGGCGGGACGGTCGGCATCCGCACCGACATCACCGCGCTGAAGCGCGCCATGCAGGAGCTGGCCGGGGCACGCGATGCCGCGGCCGCCGCCGGCGAGGCGAAAAGCCGCTTCCTGGCGCGCGTCTCGCATGAGCTTCGCACGCCGCTGAACGGTGTCCTGGGCTTCGCGCAGGTCCTGCTGCACGATCCCCGCCTCGCGCCCGACCAACGCGAGCAGGTGAAGACCCTTCACGAGGCCGGGCGCCATCTGCTGGACCTGGTGAACGGCCTGCTCGACCTGTCGAAGATCGAGGCCGGCCGACTCGACCTGGCGCCGCAGCCGGTCGCGCTGCGCCCCCTGCTGGAAGGCTGCTCGACCCTGCTGGCGCCGGAGATCTCCCGCAAGGCGCTGTCCTTCGAACTGGAACTCGACCCGCAATTGCCGGCCGCGGCATTGCTCGACCCGATGCGGACCCGGCAGCTGCTGCTGAACCTGCTGTCGAATGCGGTGAAGTTCACGCCGGCGGGCGGGCGCGTCGAACTGCGCGTCCGCGGCCTGGGCGACGCGCAGATGCGTATCGAGGTCACCGACACCGGGCCGGGCGTGCCGGCCGACAAACGCAACCTGCTGTTTGAGGATTTCGTGCAACTTTCGCCCAACGGTGGTGCGGATGGCCAGGGGACCGGCCTGGGGCTCGCCATCTCGGCCCGGCTCGTGGCACTCATGGGCGGGTCGATCGGGTGCGACGAGCGTCCGGGCGGCGGAGCGCTATTCTGGATCGAACTCCCACTTCGACCCTGCGCGCTCATCGATGAGGAAGCGCCGCCGATGCCGAACCCCGCAGTCGATCCAGCCCTGCCGACGATGCACGTCCTGGTGGTCGACGATGTTCTCGCGAACCGACAGATCGCACAGGCCATGCTGCGTTCAGCCGGTCACGAGGTCACGCTGGCCGAGGATGGCGCGACGGCACTTCTGGCACTTGAACGTCAGCGGTTCGATGTCGTCCTGATGGACCTCCAGATGCCCGGCATGGATGGCTTCGAGACGACGCGCCGCCTTCGGGCGCTGCCCCCCCCGGCCTGCGACGTCCCCGTCATCGCGCTCACCGCATCGGTACTTCCGGACCAGGTGGAAGCGACGCGTCGTGCCGGCATGGATGGCCACCTGGGTAAGCCGCTCGACCGCCGCGCGCTGCTCGACCTCGTGCAGCAACTGCCGCAACGCAAGACGGTGCCCGCCGCGGCGGCGACCGAACCGGCGGCGCCCTACCTCGATTCCTCTGCGCTCGACATCCTGGAACGCGAACTCGGGCACGCGGCTCATGGGATCCTTGCGGAATTCGTGGGTGAGGTGCGCCGCTCGCTGGCGCTGCTGACCAATGCCTCCGCGTCCGAGAAGGCGGATGCCGGCCATGTCCAGCACGCGGCCCATCGCCTCGTGGGCGCGGCACGGACGCTGGGCGCGAGCCGCCTTGCGATCGAGGCCGAGGCGCTGCAAAAGGCCGCGCGTGGCGGCGACCCCTCTCCCGACCTGCAGGTCGCCGTCATCGCCGTAGCGCGCGAGACGCTGCCGAGCCTCGAACGCCGGCTCGGCGTCGAGGATGTCGCGGCGGGCCCGCCGGTGAAGACCGTCACCGCGGCCTGACCGCCGGCGCCAGCCTGGACTGCCGCCACGCCTGTCCTAGGATGCCGGCGAACGCTACGGGAACGTCCTGCGCATGGCCTTGCTCGCCTGGTCCACGAACTCTGCGCGCGAGGAGCCGCATGCTGCCCTGCGCGCCATGGCCGAGCTGGCGCGGCGCACCGAGACCCCCTGCGCGGACGGCGCCCTGGTGTGGCGCGCCTGGGGCCAGGGGCGTCCACTCGTGATGCTGCATGGCGGGTCCGGGTCATGGCGGCACTGGCTTCGCAACATCGCTGCCTTCGCCACCCAGCGGATGGTGATCTGCCCCGACCTGCCGGGCCTGGGCGACAGCGACATGCCCCCGCCGGGGGCCGGCCCCGAGGCCATCGCGGCCATCCTGCGCGAGGGCCTGCGAACCGTGCTCGGCGCGCAGGACTACGACCTGGTGGGATTCTCCTTCGGGGCGCTGTGCTCCGGGCACCTGGCCGCGATCGATCCAGACCACTGTGCGTCCTTGACCATCGTGGGCGCCGGCGCGCTCGGCTTCGTGCGCAGTCCGACGGAACTCGTGAAGGTCCGTCAGCTGGAAGGCGCCGACCGCGAAGCGGCCAATCGCCATAACCTGGCCGCGCTGATGTTCGCCGACGCCGCGCGCATCGACGAGGTCGCGCTGGCGATGCAGGACCTTCACACCCGCCGCGCAAGGTTCAAGAGCCGCGGCTGGGCCAGCACCGATTCGCTGAAGCAGGCGATCCTGCGCAGCCGCGCGCCGCTGGGCGCGATCTATGGCGACCAGGACGCCATCGCCCGCCCGCATGTGCAGTTGCGCCTCGACCTGGTTCACGAGATGCGGCGCGGGGCTCGGACGGAAGCGATCGCGGGCGCGGGGCACTGGGTCGCCTACGAGGCGGCCGAGGCCTTCAACGCCGCGCTCGCGCGCATCCTTGCCCGCGAGACGAGCGCGGCGTGACGGCGCCCCCGGCGCGCCCCGGCCGCGCCGCCACGTTGCGCGGCATGGCCTGGATGGTGCTGGCGGGCTTCTTGTTCTGCCTCCTGAACGCAATAGCTCGGCGCCTCGCACAGGAACTCGATCCGTTCCAGACGCAGTTCCTGCGCTACCTGGCGGGTCTCCTCGTGTTGCTTCCGTTCATGCTGCGCACCGGGCTGCTTGCATGGCGGCCGCACAGTATCAGCGGCCAGGCGTGGCGCGGCGCGGTGCATACCGCCGGGCTTCTCCTGTGGTTCTGGGCGCTACCGCACGTGCCGCTGGCGGACATGACCGCGATCGGCTTCACCGGTCCGATCTTTATCATGGCGGGCGCCGTGGTCTTTCTCGGCGAGCCCATGGTGCGCGCGCGATGGATCGCGGCTGCGATCGGCTTCCTGGGCGTGCTGATCGTCGTGGCGCCGCAGTTCACGGGCAGCGGGGATGGATTCTGGTCGCTGGTCATGCTGGCCTCGGCACCGCTTTTCGCGGCGTCCTTCCTCATCACGAAGGCGCTGACGCGACGCGACCGGCCGGAGGTGATCGTCGCCTGGCAGGCCATCACGGTCGCGGTCTTCACCCTGCCCTTCGCCGTGCCGGGCTGGACCTGGCCGACGGCGGAGCAGTGGGGCTGGTTCCTGCTGACCGGGCTGCTCGGCAGTGCCGGGCATTGGTGCCTGACGGAAGCCTTCCGCATCGCCGACATGTCGGCCACGCAGCCGGTGAAGTTCGTCGACATGATCTGGGCGGCCGCGCTCGGCTGGCTGGTGTTCTCCGACGTGCCGGCAACGACGACCTTCGCGGGCGCCGCCGTCATCTTCGTCGCGACCACCTGGATTGCCCGGCGCGAGGCGCGCAGGCGCTGACGCGGCACCTTGCGCGCGCGCCGCGTCCGGCGGATCGTCGGACAGGGCCGCGGCAGTCAGGACGGCCCGGGAGGAGCGGATGACGTTCACCAACCGACCGGCACTTGCGCGGCGCACCCTGGCCGGCGCCCTGGTCGCCATGGCCAGCCCGGCCCTGGCGCAGGACGCGTGGCCCAACCGGCCGGTCCGCCTGGTCATTCCCTTTGCGCCGGGCGGGCCGATCGACACGGTGGGCCGGATGGTGGGCGAGAGGCTGCGAGAGAAGCTCGGCCAACCCTTCGTGATCGACAACCGCGCCGGTGCCGGCGGGTCGATTGGCCTGCGCGCCACGGTGCAGGCGCCGCCCGATGGCGCGACCTTCGTCCTGACGTCCTCCTCACTTGCGATCCTGCCGGCGATCTACGCCAACCTGGGTTTCGACCCGCGAACGGACCTCACGCCGGTTTCGCTGGTCGCGGAGATCGCCACCACCATCGCGGTGCGCGCGGACCATCGCTTCGGCACGTTGCAGGCTTTGGTAGCGGAGGCCCGGGCGAAGCCGGGCACGATCACCTACGGCACCTCCGGGATCGGGTCGTCCAACCACCTGTCAGGCGCAATGCTGGCAGCGACGGCGCAGATCGACCTGGTGCACGTGCCCTATCGTGGCGCGGCACAGGCGATGAACGCGCTCTATACCGGCGAGATCGACGTGGTCTTCGCAAGCACGGTGGAGACGCTGGCGCACGCCCGCGAAGGCCGCGCGCGCATCCTGGCGGTGACCACGGCGCAGCGGATCCCGGCCCTGCCGGACGTGCCCGCGGCGCTCGAAGCCATTCCCGGCTACATCGCGCCCAACTGGTTCGCGATCGCCGCGCCGAAGGGGCTGCCGGCGCCGATCCTGGCGCGCATCTCGGCCGAACTGGCGTCATTGCGCACCGATGCAGATTTCCGCGCCCGCTTCGCGACCCTCGGCGCAGAGCCGCTGATGAGCAGCCCCGAGATACTCGCCGCCCGCCTGGCCGAGGACGTGCCGACCTGGCGCCGCGTGGCCGCCGAGGCCGGCATCCGCGCCGAATGACCCACTGACCGAAGCAGGACACGACATGCGCAAGCTCACCATCGGCGACGTCACCATCACCAGCATCATCGAGCGCGACGGCCCGTGGCGCGCACCGGAACTCATGTTCCCCAAGGCCGCGGCGGCACCTGACCTGCTCGCCGAACACCTGAAGGAGGTCGAGCCCGAGACCTACGACGCTGCCTCGGGCAAGATGGTCATCACCTACCAGACCTATGTCGTGCGCACGCCGCACCACACCATTCTGGTCGACACCTGCACGGGCGACGACAAGGGCTACCCCGCGCCGATGGACTTCCCGAAGCAGCCCTGGCTCGACGGTCTGAAGGCCGAGGGGCTGGGCTTCGACGACATCGACTACGTGCTATGTACCCACCTGCACATCGACCATTCGGGCTGGAACACGGTGCTGCGCGACGGGCGCTGGGTGCCGACCTTCCCCAAGGCCAAGTACGTGTTCCACAAGCGGGAATACGCGGCGTGGGAAGCCTCGACCAAGGCCGAGGAGACGCGCCCGGGCGGTGGAGGCAACGTATTCCGCTTCAATTGCGAACCGGTGGTCGCCGCCGGCCAGGCGCTACTGGTGGATGACGATTTCCAGTTGGATGACCGCATTACGCTGCAGCCCACGCCCGGCCATTCGCCCTGCCATTGCTGCGTGCATATCCGCAGCGGTGGGCAGCATGCGGTCATCACCGGCGACCTGATGCACCACGCGTTGCAGGTGCACCAGCCGGACTGGTCCACGGTGTTCTGCTGGGACCCGGCCGAGGCCGAGGCGAGCCGGAAATCCTTCATCGGCCAGGTGGCGGGCACCGGAACCAACGTACTACCGATCCACTTTCCGAGCCCCTCGGTCGGGCGCATCGAGGCCCAGGGCGACCGCTTCCGTTGGCGCTACGTCCGGTAGCCCCACATCGCTTGACGCCGCCGGCCCCGAGTGGTCGGTATCGCCCCGTTCGGAGGATCGCATAATGGACCATAACCAGCCCTACGCCGCCACCGAGGAGACCCGCATGCTGCGGGATCTGGTTGCGAAGTTCGTGGAACGGGACCTGATGCCGATCGAACCGACGGTGCTCAAGCGCGAGGCCTCCGGCGGCGGCTTCAAGCTGTCGGCGGAGGAGGAGGAGACGCTCCTCGCCCGCTGCAAGGAGCTCGGCCTCTGGGGTCTCGACGTGCCGGAGGAATTCGGCGGCGCCAACCTGCCGTTGCTCTCGCTGGCGGCGGTCGAGGAGGAGATGGCGCGCGCCTGCGTGCCCTTCACCATCCCGCCCGACAGCCCGAACCTGCACATGATGCTGCAGGTCGCGAGCCCGGTGCAGCGCGCGAAGTACCTCGACCCCTATGCACGGGGCGAACAGCGCTCGGCCATGGCGATCAGCGAGCCCGGCGCCGGCGGCGACCCCGCCGGCATGACCACGCGCGCGATGCGCGAGGGCGACGAGTGGGTGATCAACGGGCGCAAGATCTGGGTCTCGAACGTGCCGCGCGCCGACTTCATCATCCTCATGGCGCGCACCGGCGACGGCAAGCGCCAGGACGGCATCACCGCCTTCATCGTCGAGAAGGGCACGCCCGGCTTCGTGATCGAGCGCGCCATCCCGATGGTGGGTGGGCGCACGACCTACGAACTCGTCTTCGAAGACTGCCGCGTTCCGCACGAGAACGTGCTGGGCGAACTGGGCCGCGGCTATGCGCCGATGCAGCTGCGCCTGAACGTGCGCCGCATGCAGATGGGCGCGCGCTGCGTCGGCATGGCGCGCCGCGCGCTCGAGATGATGGCCGACCATGCGCAGAACCGCGTGACCTGGGGTGTGCGCCTGGCCGACCGCCAGGCGATCCAGTGGTTTGCCGCCGATGCGGTGATGGAGATGCACGCCTGCCGGCTGATGGTGGAGGACCTGGCCCGGAAGCTGGATGCCGGCGCCGACGTGCGGACAGAAGCCTCGATCCTGAAGGTGCGCGCGACCGAGATGGCGCAGCAGGTGCTGGACAACGCCATGCAGACCCTCGGCGCCATGGGCGTGACGAAGGAACTGCCGCTGCAGCTGATGCACCAGCAGGTGCGGCTGATGCGCGTGTACGAAGGCCCGTCGGAGGTGCATCGCAGCGCGATCGGCCGACGCGCGCTGGGCGGGAAGGTCTGACGCCATGACGCGGCCGCTCGAGGGCATTCTGGTCTTGGACCTCGGGCATATCTACCAGGCGCCCTACGCCGGGTTCCTGATGGCGATGGCGGGCGCGACCGTCATCAAGATCGAACCGCCGACCGGCGAGCCGCTGCGACGGCGCGCCATGGTCGCCGGCGGGTCGGTGCCGATGGCCATGTTGAATTCCAATAAGCGCGGCCTGTCGCTCGACCTCAAGAACCCGCAGGGGCGCGAGGTGTTCCTCCGCCTGGTCGATCGTGCCGATGTGGTGATCGAGAATTTTTCCCCCGGCGCGATGGATCGGCTGGGGCTGGGGCATGAGGCGCTGCTGAAGCGCAACCCGCGAATCATCTACGCCGCGGGTTCGGGCTACGGGCAGACTGGGCCGGACAAGGACCGCCTGGCCATGGACCTGACGGTACAGGCCGCGGTCGGCGTGATGCACACGACCGGCTTCCCGGATGGCCCGCCGACCAAGGCCGGCCCGACGGTCTGCGACTTCCTGGGCGGAACTCACCTGTACGGCGCGATCATGACCGCGCTGTTCGCACGCGAACGCGCCGGCAAGGGGGGCTTCGTCGAGGTCGCGATGCAGGATGCGTCGTATTCCACGCTCGCTTCGGCCATCGGCATGCATTTCGGCGGCATGCTGAAGAAGGATGTCCCCCCGCGCACCGGCAACAGCCATGCCGGCATGGCGATGGCACCCTACAACGTCTATCCGGCCAGCGACGGATGGATCGCCATCATCGTTGTCACGGAAGGGCATTGGGACCGTCTGCTGGGCGCGATGGGCGAGCAGGCGCTGATCGGCGACGAGCGCTTCCGCACGAACCCCGACCGCGTGAAGCACATGGCCGAGGTGGACCGCCTGGTTACCGCATGGACCTCCAGGCACACGCGCGCGGAGCTGGAGGCCCTGACCCGCCAGCACGGTGTGCCTGCTGCCCCCGTGCGAACGCTCGAGGAAGTGCTGGAAGATCCCGGCATGCACGAACGCGGCATGCTGCGCTGGGTCGATCATCCCGAGGTCGGGCGCGTGGTGCTGCCGGCAACGCCGCTGCGGATCGAAGGCGCACCGCCGCCCGAATTCGAACCCAGCCCGTTCCTGAACCAACACGAGGCCGAAGTGCTCGGCGATCTGCTGGGCATGCAGGAGGCCGAGCGCGAGGCGGTGCGTGCGGCCGGCGGCCTGGGGCCGCGCTTCAACGCCCAGTGAAGTTCGGCTTGCGGCGTTCGAGAAACGCGCTCGCACCTTCGTGCCGGTCGGCCGTGTCGATCGTCGCTGCCTGCTCGGTCTCTGCCAGTTCGATCGCCGCCGAGAGCGACTGCAGCGGCGCCAAAGCCAATTGCCGGCGGATGACGCGCAGCGATCGGGGCGAGCAGTTCTCCACCATGTCCGCGACATAGGCGCGCACGGCATCGCGGAACCCGTGGGCAGGCAGCACGCGCACCAGGCCCATCGCCTGCGCCTCCTCCGCCTGGATGGTGCGGCCCGACAGCAGCAGGTCGGCCGCATTCATTGGGCCGATCAACCGCGGCAGCATCCACGCGCTGCCATGTTCGGCAATCAGCCCGCGTCGCGGGAAGGCGGCGGCCAGCTTCGCCCCCGCGACCATGAAGCGCAGATCGCAATACAACGACACCGCCAGACCCACGCCCGCGACCGCGCCATTGATCGCAGCCACTACAGGCCTGCCGATATTGAGAATGTAGGAATAGCGGCGCGCCAGATCCTCGACGGGCGGATCGCCGCCCGGCGGGGGCGTCACGCCAACGAAGCGCGGCAGCGGCGGTCGCCCGCCGGCGATGCGCGTCACGTCGGCGCCGACGCAGAAGGTGCTGCCCGCCCCGGTCAAGATGATCGCGCGCACCGCGTCATCCGCCGCTGCCAGCGCGAAGGCCTCGCGAACTTCGGCCTCGGTCTCCGGTGACCAGGCGTTGCGCTTCTCCGGCCGGTTCAGTGTGATGGTGGCGATGCGGTCCGCCACGTCGTAGGTCGTTTCCACGAAACGCATCGGTGCGGTCCCTCAGCGCGCAGGCGTGCGGGCGCGTTGCGCGGCCCAATCGGCGTCGGTCCAGTCCAGCATCTCCTGCGCGCCGGCGCGCGCGCCGCCCAGCAACCTCCGCCCGCCATCCGCCACCACACATTCGCCCGTGACGTAGCCGGCGTGGTCCGAGACCAGGAAGGCGGCGAGGTCGGTCAGTTCCTCATGCTTGCCGGCGCGACGCAGCGGCACGCCGGCATGCTCGACGCCGCCAGGGCGCAGGCGTGCGACCGCGGCCTCAGTCGGGAAGGTGCCGGGTGCGATCGCCACCAGGCGAATGCCGTGCGGGCCCCATTCCACCGCGAGGCTCTGCGTCATGGCCAGAAGGCCAGCCTTGGCCATAGCGGAGGGCGCGGTGAAGGCACCCCCCTGCAGCGCCGACAGCGTCAGGATGGACAGCACGACGCCGGGCTGACCGGCCTCGATCCAACGCCGGCCGCAGCCAACGGTGCAGTAGGCCGCCCCATGCAGCGTGGTGCCCAGCACCGCATCGACCGCGCGCGCCGAGAGCCGATGCGTCTGCGCCAGAAAATTCGCCGCGGCGTTGTTCACCAGGATGTCCGCCGGGCCATCGCGCCAGACATCGTCGAGCATCGCCTCAACCGCCACGGCATCGCGGATGTCACAGGGATGCGTCGTCACGACGGCGCCGGGAACGTCGGCGCGGAAGGCATCAACAGCAGCATCCAACACCGCGCCGCGCCGCCCGCAGATCGCCAGCGACGCGCCCAGTTCCAGGAACCGCCTACCGATGCTGCGCCCGAGCCCGGTGCCGCCGCCCGTCACCAGCGCACGGCGTCCGGCCAGCAGCCCGGGCGCGAAGGCCATCTCAGGCGCCCTTGTAGGTCGGCTTGCGCTTCTCGCGCATCGCCGCCAGCGCCTCCTTGTGGTCGTCCGTGGTGTGCGCCACCGCCTGCATGGCCGAGGACATTTCCAGCACGGTGTCGAGCCGGTTGTTCCACGCTTCGCGCAGCAGCCGCCGCGCCATGCGCACGGCCTGCGGCGGGTTGGCCGCGATGCGCGCGGCCAGGGCGCGCGCCGCCGGGATCAATTCGGCATCCGGCACCACGCGGGAGACCAGCCCCGCCGCCAGCGCCTCCTGTGCAGACAGGGTGTCGCCTGTCAGCGCCATCTCCGCCGCGCGCGCGAAGCCGACCACGCGCGGCAGCAGCCAGGCGCCGCCATCGCCGGGGATGATGCCGAGCTTCACGAAGGATTCCGCGAAGCGCGCGCTCTCGCCGGCGATGCGTAGGTCGCACATGCAGGCGAGGTCGCAACCGGCACCCATGGCCGGGCCATTCACTGCGGCGATCACCGGAAGTTCCAGGTTCTCGATCAGCCGCGGCAGGCGCTGGATGCCCCAGCGGTAGTAGCCGCGGGCCTGGGCGGGCGTGCGTTCCTTGGCCCCGCTCGCAGCCTCGCCCATGCGCCGTACATTGCCGCCAGCGCAGAAGGCGGTGCCGGCGCCGGTCAGGATCGCGACGCGGACCTCCTGCCCGGCATCGAGCGCCGAGAGCGTATCGAGGAGCGCATCCTGCATCTCGGGATCGAGCGGATTGCGCGATTCGGCGCGGTTCATGGTGAGAAGGGCGATACCCTCCTCGATCTCGACCTTCAGCGGCGCGTCCATCTGCGTTTCCCCAAGTTCAGGGGGCCGAGGATGGAACGCGCCGACAGGCGCCGCAAGAAGTGCTCAGGACGCCTCGATACCCAGGCGGCGGATCAGCGCGCCCCACTTCTCGGCATCCGCGCGCAGGCGTTGGGCGAAGGCGTCGGTGCTTTCGGGTGCCACTTCCACGCCCATGCCGGCGAGGCGGTCCTTCACCTCGGGCAGCGTCATGACGCGATTCAATTCCGCGTTCAGGCGCTGCTGCAGCGCGGGCGCCATGCCCTTCGGGCCGAAGGCGCCGTACCAGACCGCCATCTCGTAGCCCGGCACCGCCTCGCCGACGGTTGGAATGGTTGGCTGGCGCGACCAACGCGCCGCCTCCGTCACCGCCAGAAGGCGCAGACGCCCGCCCTCGACATGCGGCATGGTCTGGGTGGCCGCGCTGAAGAACAGCTGGGTCTGGCCGGCCACCGTGTCAGTCACCGCCGGCTGCCCGCCGCGATAGGAGACGTGCACCATGCGGATGCCGGTCATGTTCTCGAACAGCGCGGCGCACAGGTGGTTGGTCGAACCCGGCCCGGCGGAGGCGTAGGCGATCTTCTCCGGATTCGCGCGGGCATAGGCGATGAACTCGCCCAGCGTCTGTGCCGGAACCGAGGGATGCACCACCATGGTGTTCACCGCGAAGCCGAGCATCGACAGCGGCGTGAAATCGGCCACGCCGTCGAAGGGCATGGTGCGCATCAGCGCGTGGTTCATCGCGTGCGTGGACATCGACCCGAACAGGATGGTCTGCCCGTCCGGCACCGCCTTCGCCACGAGGTCCGAGCCGATATTGCCGCTCGCACCCGTACGGTTCTCGACCACCACGGGCTGGCCCAGCGCCTGGCCGAGCGGTTCGGCCACGATGCGCCCTAGGATGTCGGTGGTGCCGCCTGGCGCCCAGGGGATGACAAGGCGAATCGGCCGCGTGAATGCCGTCTGCGCCAGTGCCGGCGTAGCGATAGCAAGCGGTGCGGCCAGCAGGCCCCGGCGTCGAAGCGAAATCATGGCGGTCTCCTGTGATTCAGGCGGCGTCGATGGTCAGCAGCGCCGGAACGGCCAAGGCGGCGAAAATCACGCCGATCGCGACATCCGCCTCGGTGAAGGGGGTGGTGGCGCGCAGCAGGTTGACGGTGCCGAGCGTGCGGCCGTTCCAGCGCACCGGCAGGTTCATGGCCGTGGTCAGGCCCATAGCTGCGATCTTCTCATGGTCGGGATACGCCCAGGCGATGTCGGCGGGGCCCGCACCGATCCAGGGCGTGCCATCCACCAGCACGCGTCGCGTCCAGGGATGGTCCCAAGTCACCGGCTTGTAGCCCGAGACCGGATAAGCGGCCGGATCGCTGCTGTGCGCGCGTCGGTTGCGACCGGCTTCGGCGTCGTGGCGCATGACGGTGAAAAGCCGATGGCCGATGGCCGCCGCCGTGCCGTCCTGTAGCGCCGCGAACAGTGCGGAGGGCTGTCCGGGCAGCGACAGCGTGGTGGCGGCACTGGCAAGGGCGGGCAGTGGTTCGATGCGCGTCATGCCGCCGTCATAGCGCAGCCGCCGACGAACTTCATCCCACCGGTCGGCGCCGCATGATCGCGACCGGCACCAGCGCCAGCACGCAGATCAGCGCCACCGCCAGGAAAGTGTCGCGGAAGGCGAGCATGCTCGCCTGCGAGAGCAGCATCTGGCCAAGATACTCGTGCGCCATTGCCTGGCGCATCCCGTCCGCGATGCCGTCCTGCGCAAGCAGGCGCTCCACTTCCTGCAGCACCTCGCGCGTGGCGCCGTGGCCGTCCTGCGTGGCAGTCAGCGCCTGCGCGTGCAACTGGGTGCGCCGTTCCAGGAGGATCGACAGCAGATTGACGCCGAGCGCGCCACCGAATTGCCGCGCGAAATTCACCGCCCCCGACCCCTGCCCCACCCAGCGTGGCGGCAGCGCGCGCAACGCGCCGGCATTCATGCTGGGCATCGCCAGGCCGAAGCCGATGCGCCCGACCAGGATCCACAGCGCGAGGGTCCAGAAGGCGGTGTCGGTGCCGATGCCCGTCATGAGCCAAGCCGAGATCCCGAACAGCACCAGCCCGACGCCGATCGGCCCGAAGGGCGGAACACGGTCCGCGATGCGCCCCGCGATCGGGAAGACCAGCACCATCGCAAGGCCCGCCGGCATCAGCAGCAGCCCCGCGCGCGTCGCCGTATAGCCCTGGATGGTCTGTACGAACAACGGCGCGAGGTAGGTCGACCCGAACAGCGCCGCGCCATACACCACGCCGACGGCGGCCGAGCACGCGAAGCCGCGCACCGCGAAAAGCCGAGGGTTCAGCATCGGCGTGTCCGTGCGCAACTCCCACAGCACGAAGCCGACCGTGGCCGTGGCTGCGACGCACAACTCCACCACCACGCGATCGGAACTCCAGCCCTCGCGCTGGCCGCTCGCGAGGCCGGTCAGCAGCGCCAGAAGCGCAACCACCAGCAGCGCGAAGCCTGGCCCGTCGAAGCGGCGCCGCGCGCCGTCGCGCGTAGGCCCCGGCAGGAACACCAGGCCCAGCACCAGGCCGAGCAAAGCGAAGGGCACGCCCAGGAAGAACACCGCGCGCCAGCCGAACTCGTCCACGATCACGCCGCCCAGCGTCGGCCCCAGCGCCGGCGCCATCACCACGCCCACCGCATAGAGGCCCATGGCCGATCCGCGCCGATCCGCCGGAAACACCTGGAAGATGATCTGCATGCCGAGCGGCTGGACCATCCCCGCAGCGGCCCCCTGCAGCACGCGCCCGGCGATGAGCACGCCCTCGTTCGGCGCAGAGCCCGACACGATCGAGCCCGCCACGAACATCGCGATGGCGGCGGCATAGGTCAGCCGGCAGCCGAAGCTGTCCACCAGCCAGCCGTTCAGCAGCATGGTCGCCGTCACCGCCGCCAGGAAGGCCGTGGCGATCAGTTGCGCATGGTCCTGCCCGATGCCGAAGGCACCCATCACTTGCGGCAGCGCAACATTGACGATGGTGGCCGACAGGATGGTGGCCACGGTGCCAATCATCGCCGCGAGCGTCACCAGCCAGCGATAGGGGGCGCCCCAGCGCGCCTGGAGTTCCGCGATGCCAGGCCCCGCCCAGCCGCCGGACCAGGCCGGCCCGGCGGTCGCGTCACTCACGCGCCAGGGCCTCGATCTCGACCATCATGCCCGGCCGCAGAAGCCCGTCAGCATCGCCCGGCGCGAGCGCGATGCGCACGGGCAGGCGTTGCGTGATCTTGGTGAAGTTGCCCGACGGATTCGGGCTGGGTAGCAGCGCGAATTCACTGGTTGCGGCCGCGCCCACACGTTCGACCGTTCCTTCGAAGCGGCGTGAGGGATAGGCATCGACGCGGATGCGCACCGGCGATCCGGGACGGAAGTAGCGGATCTCGGTTTCTTTGACGTTTGCCTCGATGCGCACGCGGGCGGGGTCGTGCACCATCAGGAGGCGCTGGCCGGGTGTCACGTATTCGCCCGCATCGACGAAGACGCGGTCCACCACGCCGTCGAAGGGCATCGTGATGGTGCGATCGCGGATCTCTAGCGCGATCCGGTCGCGCTGCGCCGTAAGCTCCAGCTGCAACGGGCCCATCGAATCGAGCTGTCGGCGCAGCACCGTCAGTTCCTCTCGCGCGGCCCCGGCGGTGGCGAGCTGCGCCTCCACGTTGCGGATCTCCGCCGACACAGCGAGCACGCGCTGCGTCGCGGTTTCGAGCAACGATCGGGTCTGTTCGTAGCGCTGGCGCGTGCCGCTGCCGGTTGCCATCAACTGCCCGGCGCGGGCGAATTCGCCCTCGGCATACAGGCGCTCGGCCTCGGCCGCCGGCAGGGCGGATCGCGCCGCTTCAAGCCGTGCGCGTTGTGCGTCTTCCTGGCTGCCGGTCTGGCGGTCCACCATGCCGAGGCGCGCTTCGAGTTCCGCGCGGCGGGCGGCGATGCCCGCGAGCCGCGCCTCAATCTCGCGCAGCGTGAGTTCAGCCTCACGGCTGTCGATGCGCAGCACGACCTCGCCGCCGCGCGGCGTGTCGCCGGCGATCACGCGCAGTTCGGTGACCCATCCTGGGAGGCGGCTGGCGAGCGCCACCATGTCGGCGGCAATGCGGGCATCGTCTACGAAGACCGTGGTGAACTGTCGGTGCAGCCAGGCAGTACCGCCGGCCAGGACACAGAGCAGCGCGGTGACCGCCGCGGCGATGCGCAGGCGGCGGCGGCCGCTGCGGCCCGGCGGCAGGAGGGTCGTGGTCGAGGTGCCGCTAGCGGGGCCGATATCCACTGGATGGGCCCTCCTCGGCCCTCGCGAGACCTTCCGCCACGCGTTGCAGCACCGCGAGGCATGCGGCGAGATCGGCCTCCGGGATGTCGGACAGGATTTCGGCGCGCACGGCGGCGGCCTCGGCCTCTATGCGCATGACCATGGGCCGCGCCGTCTCGGTCAAATGGATGGTCTTGGCGCGCCGATCATGGGCGACCGCGCGTCGGGCGACAAAACCCTCGCGCTCCAGCCAGTCCAAGGTCCGAACCAGGGTCGGCGCCTCGATCGCCAGGCGGGCGGCCAAGTCCTTCTGGGTGGTGCCGTCGCCACGGCGCGCAAGGCTCAGCAGCACGAGCCAGCGGGCCTCCGTCAGGCCGAAGGGTGCGATCCGCTGGTCGAGCCTCAGGCGCCAGCGCCTGGCGATCTGGGCGATCGCGACGCCAAGCAGCCAGCGCGTCTGGGCGAGGCCGGGACCATCGGGCATCCGGCCATGCTAGACCCGAAGGAGAGCCGGCGAACAGGTAGGCTGCTAAACATTTCCCGGCGACCGATTACGGGCAGCGCTGCGCGGAGCGCCCGCTGCACGGCATTACGTCCGCGCCGTTGCTGCACGACGATGGCACGGTCCGCGCAGCCGAAGGCTACGATGCTTAGACGCGCCTATGGTGCGAGTCCGTCCCGCCCGTCGCCGTGCCTGAGCGCCCGACCTTGGACGAAGCCGCCGCCGCGCTGGCCGTGCTGCGCCGACACTTCCGCAGCTTCGCCTTCGCGGACGCGACGCGGACCAATGACCCCGATGGTTCCTATGCGGTGTCGGTTGTGGATGTGCGGCAACGACCTGGCGCGGACGAATCCGCCTTCCTTGTCGGGCTGCTGTCGGCGGTGTGCCGCGCCTGCCTTTGGCTCGCGCCGGGCTTGCTGGCGCGGGCACCCGAGTATTCCGGCGCGGGGACCGGCAAGGGGCTGTTGGTGCGCGCCGCCTGCGCCGTCGCGTATGGGCAGCAACCGCAAGCGATCACGGCAGGCGCGACCGGCGAGGAACTCGACAAGCGACTGACGGCGGCGCTCATGGAAGCGGGCGCGGCGCTGAAATCCGACGTTCTGGCGTCCGCGATCACGGAACGCCCGGCCGCGGTGCGCCCCCTCGGGCAATCCAAGACTGTGCGCTTGAACCCCACCGCCTGGGTTGCCGTGACAGGGAACGGGGTCCTTCTGTCGGAGGATTTGGCGCGACGGTTCCTCGTGGTGGAACTCGACGCCGGCTTGGAGGACCCAGAGGCGCGGGATTTCCGTGGCGACTTTGTGGGGGACACGCTCGCCGCCCGTGATGTGCTGTTGGGCGCCGCGCTGACCATCTGGCGGTGGGGCCGCCAGCAAGGTGACACGCTGCCGGCAGGGCGGCCGCTTGGCTCGTTCAATCAATGGGCGCGCTGGTGTCGCGATCCGCTGGTTGCGCTTGGGTGCCAGGACCCCGCGGCGCGGGTCGCGGACGCGAAGGCGAAGGACCCCCGCCGGCAGGCGGTGGCGGAAATCTTCACGGCGTGGTGGGCGGCGCACCGCGGCCATCCCGTGACCGTGGCGGACTTGGCCGAGCCGGTGCGGATGGCGGCGGACCCGATGGGCCGCGGCCGGCAATACCTCGCCGCCCGCATCCGTGCCCTGGACGGCACCCGCGCCGCGGGCTTCGTCCTGACGCGCAGCCCGAGCACTGGGAAATGGGAGCCGGACCGCTACGGGCTGGCCGAGACCACCGCCGCGACCTCGCCCGGCCCGGTGGAAGGCGAGATATGAGCGCGCACCCGTCGCGGCGCGAAGCCTGGGGGGCGGCAGGGCATAGGAGTCATAGGGGGCATAGGCGCCGGCCGCCCGCAAACCGTTGGAAACCTTGGGCGGTCGCGCGCCCTATGCCCGCCGATGCTCGGAAGCATAGGCCCGACCATCGGGCGACCATAGGCGAGCATAGGCGCTCGGAAACTGGCGGAAAACCTAGGGCGCGCCCCTATGACCCCTATGACCCATATGCGTCCGGCACCTTGGGCCGCTTGCGTGTCGCGGGGGTGCGCGTGAGTGCGGCGACGCTGATAGCGCGAGCCGAGGCGGTCGGGATGCGGCTGCGCCTGGACGAGGACCGGGTGCGGTTCACGGCGCCAAAGGACCCGCCCGCGGACCTGTTGGCGGACCTGCGCCAGAACCGCGATGCGGTGCGCCTGGCACTCGCGGCGCGAGCGTCGCCACACGCCGAGGCGCGCGAGGCATGGGGAATGACGGAAGGCGAGCGCACGGCGGCACTGGCGAGGCTAGAGGCCCCCGCGGCGGTTCCTGCGCCTGCAACGCCGCCCCCGCCGCCCGTGCCGCTGCGCACGCCGCCAAGGCCGGCAACGCCATGGTGGCAGATGCCCTACGGCGCCGAGCGCGGCGCCGCCTTCGCCGCAGCGCGCCGACAGCCTGGCGCCTGCCCGATGTGCGCCGGCCGGCGCTGGTGGTGCGAGGCCGGCGAGCCGGACACGGCGCGGCGCTGCGCGACGGCCACCTGTCCCCCACCGCCATTCGTGAGGTAACGCCATGACCACGGACCGCGCCCGCATGCTCGCTACTGCCGTGCAGCACCTGGGGGCGGCGAATGACGAACACGCCTTGCTCGCCGCCCGCTGCATTGCGCGGATAATCTAGGCCGAGGGCGTAAAGGCGAACGCCCTTTGCCTCCGCGATGGACGCGATCCTTGACCAGATGACGAAGCCGCGGGAGGCGCAAGGCTTCGCTGATCTTGGTCCCCGAGGGCGGCGCAAGCGCCTGGCGGAACTGTCGCAGCGCCATCGCGACGACGCCGCCAGCGCGGGGCGCATCGCGGAACTGCGCGCGATCCTCGCCGATGATCCGCGCGCGCCGGTGACGGCCGAGGATATCGCTTGGCTCGACACGCTTTGGACCGCGCCACCCGCCGCGCGCGCGAGGAAGGCGGGTTAGCCAAACGATTTCGGATTATCGGGCGAGCGGAGGCGAGGCATGGGCGGCTTTGGATCGGGAAGGACGGCGGGCAAGGTCACGGTGGAAGGCTGCCGGACGCTGAAACTGGACGTGAATCGGGTGACGCGGCGATTACGCGGCGCGCTCCGCGGCGCGGACACGGCGGCGCTGCCCGCGGTGGAACGCGCTGTCTGGTCATGGACGACTGACGGCGAGGCCGAACCTCGCGCCCGTTTGCTGGTGACGCTCACGCTGCACGCCGATCATGGGATGGCGCGGCTGCGATTCGACATGGACCAGCCGAGCCGCCGCACCGGCCAGCGCGACCAATCCGTGAGGCTGGAAACTACGCCCTGCCGCTTTGGCGGCGTGCGCTGGTGGTGGGTATGTCCGGCCACCGGGCGGCGCTGCGCGGTTCTGTATCTACCAAACGGCGGGCACCTGTTCCTGAGCCTCGGGCCGGGCGCGTATCGGCTCGGCTATGCGTCACAGAACCAAGACGCGATGGGGCGCAGGCATGGCCGCCTGCGTCGCCTGCATCGCAGGCTGGGCGGCGCCTACACCCATGCTGACGACGTGTTGCCGGACCGTCCGAAGTGGATGCGCTGGCGGACATACGAGCGCACATGGGCCGAGTGGGAAGCCGCCATGGAGCGGCACGAGGCGATATGGATGGAAGGCGCGGAGCGGATGCTCGGGCGATCTTGCGACGATCAGTTCTGAGACACGGGTTCCAACGCGCGCCGATCCTGCGCGGTGTGGGCGCTGATGCTCGCGATCGCGAAAGCGATGTGAGGCGTAAGGCGAACAAAGGCGAGGCCAACGCGATCGGGGGCGACAGAGATCACCCTCACCGGGGCTACGGCGGTATCGATAATCAGATGACCCTCCGCGCCGACCGCCACAATGTCGGGAAGCGCCTGCACGCCAGCGCCTCCCTCCGAAAGGTCGAGCAAGTTAACGGACCACGCGCGCCCCGCGAATTCCAAGCGCGCACCGCAGCACATTGGCTGGCGGTGCGTGCGGCGCCTGTCCATAGGCGCGGCACGGTGATCGAGCGCCAACGCTGATCCGGACCAAAGCGGGGGGTCAACCAACATGCTTCGCCTCCCTGCCAGCGAACAGTCGAGCAGTCCGAATGCCCGCGCACTTGCGCAGAGTTACACAACCCTTCCGTGTATTTGAAGGCCGCATGCGTAGAACCCGCCCGAAAAGCTGGAATCGCACGCAGTAGTGATCGGTCATTTCTTGATTTTTCCGCCGCAGTCTCGGCGGATGGAACTGCCGATAGCGTCGCCCCCGACGGGTGCGGGTGGTGGGCTCCCGACGCGCTAGCGGGAGCGGTTAGGCGCGGCGATTCTGGCGGCGGTGAACTGCAATCCCGAGGCGCGGGCAGTGCTGCGCCCGTGGGAGTGACCTGTCCCAAAAAACCCGCACGCGCAGGCGCCCGCGTGCGCATGCGGTTGCGGCCGTCCTTTTCGCTGGGCAGCCTCGCGCCATGCACCGAACATCGGCGTGTATATCCGCGGGTTAAGGTTCAGAACATGCCGACCGCCGCCAGCTCACCGCGGCGGAGGGGGGAGCGCCCGAAAGGAAGGAGCGTTTCAATGAATGACCCCGACCACGGCTTCCCGCTGCAACACCTGCGCCTTATGCGACGCGGACTGGCGGAGGCGATGAAGGACTCGACCGAGCCCCCGACCCATACGGAAGTCGCGACGCTCGCAGCGGTCCATCAGGCCATCGCAGCGCTGGAAGCGGTCATCGCCGAGCGAGCGCACGACCCGCGTTGAGCACCCCTCCGCCCCGCCCCCGACCCGCCAGCGACAATGGCAGCGCCTTCACGGGCGACGACGGCTCGCTGATGCTCGCCGCATACGAAGGCTGGCAGGCTGACGCGTATCGGCTGACGTTCGGCTGCGAAGGCGAGCACGGTTGCCAGCGGCGTACCGCCCTAGGCATCCGCCCGGCCATCGCGCGCTTCGGCCGCAGCATGACTGACCGCGGGATCGCCAAGCGCCTGCGATGCTCCGGATGCCGCGGCCGCAACATCGGCGTGCAGGTCACGACAGACACGCGCGGCACCGTCACCCGCGAGCGGGACGGGCCGGCGCCGGAGACGCGGGCAGACTTCGCCAGCCCTGCGTAATGCCTCGGTCACTACACGCGGCGATACTCACCCCATGACGCACGACCCCATCGCCGCGATGCGCCACCGCGCCCGCCACCACGCCGAGCAAGAGGCACGGGCCGAGCGTGAGGCCCTGGCCCGCCTGCTCACCGACCCCGCCTTGGTGCTCGTGACGCGGCGCATGGGCATATCCGACCTCGCCGCAGCCGCCACCACCGGGCGGATCGCAGCCGGGCCGATGCTGCGCCTACTGACGGCCGCAGCCGACCTCGCCGGGCAGGCGCGCGCGATAGCTAAGCGCAGCATCTAGGCGCCCCATCCCTCAGCGTGCATGGCACGCGTTATCGCACAGCGCACAGGTTGCACCGCAGCACGCGACGGTCCGTGTTCGTATCGTCACGGCTGCGACACCACGCCTGCCGGTTAGTGGCGGCGCCTATACGGCCGAATGCATAACCGCAGCATCGCAGTAGGCTTGTGGAGGCGTCGGTGTCGCAGTTGGTCGCCGGAGGTATTGTCGTGCTGGGGATCGTGGGCGTGTGGGTCTTGCTCCACGCCATCGGCAGCGCGCTCGCATGGGTTGCCCGGCGACAGGACCGGCGGGACGCCTAGGCCGGTGGTCGGCGCTGGCACTCAGCGTGTCGGTTTGCCCTATCGTTGACCGCCACCAAGCCGGAAACTCCCCCCAGCACGGCGGCGGCTGCGACCTCGCCCCCTGTCGGCGCGGAACCGCCGCACCAGGGTCCAATCTCCCGATAGCCCTCGGCCAAAAGGCGGTCTCGGCAGGCTCGGAATTGCGCCCCGTCTAGCGGGCCGCTGCCCTGTGGGCACCACCGACCAACGCCTTCCGCGTTTCTGAACTCAATTGCTGGCGCGTCCATGAGCCCGGCGGGTGGATGGTGATTGGCCACGCCGCACGCGCTCATCACGAGTAGCGACACAATGCCCAACGCCCGTATCCCGCCCTCCCGAGAACCTCGGCGAGGATACCGCGATCCGAACGCGGAACAACGCAGCTGCGGGGTCCGCATGGGGTCCGCAAGGATTTTCGAGGCTGTGGATAACTCGGCTGAGTGGTGGTGGGCGCCGTAGGATTCGAACCTACGACCCGCTGATTAAGAGTCAGCTGCTCTACCAACTGAGCTAGGCGCCCGCCCGGCCGGCCTGCGTGCCGGTTCCGAGGGGGGGCTGTTTAGCCGCCCCGCCGGTTTTGTCCAGCCCCTATGCGCGGGGCCGGCATCATTCCCGCATGGGTCCCATCTCGGCATCGCGATGCACATAGGCCGACAGCAACAGGCCGAAGCCCAGCATAACGGTCAGCATCGCAGAGCCACCGTGGCTGATCAGCGGAAGCGGCACGCCGCCCACCGGGATGGACCCGGTCACCATGGCCACGTTCACGAACACATACAGGAAGTAGTTGGTGCCGAGGCCGATCGCGAGCAGCCGTCCGAACTGGTGCCGGCTGCGGAAGGCCACGAGGTAGCAGAACGCGACCACCAGCATGAGCATCGTCAGCGTGGTCAGCGCGCCGACCAGGCCGAATTCCTCGGCGATCATGGTGAAGATGAAGTCGGTCTGCTTCTCGGGCAGGAAGTTCAGGTGCCCCTGCGTCCCCTGCAGGAAGCCCTTGCCCCACATGCCGCCGGACCCCAGCGCGATCTTGGACTGGATGATGTTGTAGCCGGCCCCGAGCGGATCGCTCTCGGGGTCGAGGAAGGTGGTGATGCGCGCACGCTGGTAGTCGTGCAGGCGTTCATAAGCGATCGGCGCGGCAATGGCGCCGGCCGCGATGCCGATCGCGAACTTCCACCAGCGCATGCCCGCCGCCCAGAACACGGCCGCACCCACCATGCAGGTGATCAGCGCCGTGCCGAGGTTGGGCTGTTTCAGGATCAGCCCGACCGGCACCAGCACCGCAATCGCCGGCGGAATGAGGAACAACGGATTGCCGATGCGTTCCCAGGATGCGCGGTGGAACCAGGCGGCCAGCGCCAGCACCAGCATGATCTTCATCAGCTCGGAGGGCTGCAACTGGATAGGGCCGATGTCGATCCATCGCTGCGCGCCCTTGCCGATATTGCCGTGCAGCAGCACCAGCACGAGCAGCGCCACGGCGCCGAGGTACCCGACCCACGCGAAGCGGGCGATCAGCTTGATATCGACCAGCGCGATGCCAAGCATCACGACTAGGCCGAAGCCGAAACGGATGGCGTGCTTCTGGGCATAGGCGTCAGGGTTGCCGCTGCCCGCCGACAGCAGCGCGACGTAGCCGACCGCGGCCACGCCGCACAGCAGCACCACGAAGGTCCAGGGGATCTGCCACAGTTTCTCGAGGATGCCCGCGCCACGGTCGCGGGTGAGAAGCCGACGTTCGAAGATCATCGCCCGGCCTCCGCCACGCGCTGGCCGGGGCGGGCCGGCCCGAGCCGCTGGAACGCCTCGACCAGGATGTCGCGCGCCAGCGGCGCAGCCGCGCCCGACCCGCTCGATCCGTGCTCGACGATGACCGACAGCGCGAACAACGGGTTGTCGTGCGGCGCGTAGGCCACGAACAGCGCGTGAGGCCGCCACTCGCGCGGCACCTGCGAGACGTTGAAGCCGCGCTCGCGCTGTTCGCGCGTCACGCGCCGGACCTGGGTCGTGCCAGTCTTGCCCGCCATCTGACCGTATTGCGACGGCAGCCGGGAGGCACCCGCGGTCCCGCCGCCGTTCACCACGGCCCACATCGCCTCGCGGATCAGGCGCATGTCGGCGTCCGGGATGCCAAGGCTCGGCCAATCCTCCGGACGGCTGCCGCGGACCGGGCGCCCGCCGATCGCGCGCGTCAGGTGCGGTTGCACCGCCCGCCCGGTCGCCAGCCGCGCGGTCATGACCGCGAGGGACAGCGGCGTGAGCTGGTAGAACCCCTGTCCGATACCGTGCACGATCGTGTCGCCGATCGACCAGGGCCTGCCCTGCGCCTGGCGCCAGCCGCGCGTAGGCATCAAGCCACGACGCGCGCCAGGCAATTCGATCTCGAGGTCCACGCCCATACCAAAGCGGTTGCCCATGGCGGCAATGCGGTCGATGCCGACCCGGCGCGCCATCTCGTAGAAATACACGTCGCAAGAGGCCATGATGGCCGTGCGCATGTTCATCCCACCATGGCCGTTGCGGTTGTGGCAGTGGAAGCGGTTATTGCCGAAATCGAGGTGCCCGGGGCAGGAGACGATATCGCCCGGCCGCGCCACGCGCGCTTCCAGCGCGGCGAGAGCGACGATCATCTTGAAGGTCGACCCAGGCGCGTAGAGCCCGTTGGTCGCCTTGTTGATCAGCGGCGTGGTGCGCGCCGCGGTCCATTGCCGCCACTGCGCGGCGCTGACGCCAGAATTGAAGATGTTCGGGTCGAAGGACGGCTTGGTGGCCATGGCCAGCACCTCGCCGTTGCGTGCATCCAGCAGCACGGCGGTGGTGCCCTCGTCGATCTTCGCGCGCACCGCCTTCTGCAGTTCGGTATCGACGCTGATCTGGACGTCCTGGCCCGGAATGCCCTCCCGGCGGTCGAGCTCGCGGATCACGCGGCCCACGGCATTCACCTCGACCTGCACGGCACCGGCGCGCCCCCGCAGGATGCGGTCGTGGTGACGTTCGACCCCCGCGCGGCCGACCCGGATGCCCGGCAGCTGCATCAGCGGGTCGTCGCCAGCATCGGCTTCCGCGGGCGCCGCCACGTAGCCCACCACATGCGCGAGGTGCTCGGTCTCCGGGTAGATCCGGGTGGTGCCCATATCGACCGAGATGCCCGGCAGATCGGGGGCATTGACCTCGATCCGCGCCATTTCCTCCCAGGTCAGGAATTCGCGCAGGATCACCGGCACGAAGCGGCGGTTGCGGCGGACCTCCCGTTCGATGCGGGTCTTCTCGTGGTCCCCGAGCGGCACGATCTTCGAGAAGGTTTCGAGCGTCGCGCCAAGGTCGGCGGTCTGTTCGGCGACCAGCAGCGCGCGCCAGTTCAACCGGTTGCCCGCCACCACCTTGCCATTGCGGTCGAGCACGCGCCCCCGCGGCGGGGCGAAGAGCCGGGCGCTGACGCGGTTCTCCTCGGCCAAGGTCGCGTAGCGCGCGCCTTCCTCGACCTGCAGCCGGTACAGGCGCGAACCCAGGAAGGCGAAGGCGCCGAGCTGGATCGTGCCGAGCACGGCCGCGCGGCGCGTGAAGATGCCGCGGCGGCGTTCTTCTTCCTTGCGGATGCTGCGCTCGCCGCCCAGCAGGCCGGGCCCACCCCACGGGCGCCAGGTCATGGCGCGGTCTCCGCCTGGCGCATGGCTTCGTGTACACGGGCGAGCACCAGCGCGATGGCGGGGTAGAGGCCTGCCGAGAGCATCGCGGCGTGCAAGGCCGGCCCGAAGGGCGCGACGCGCAGCGCCAGCAGCGCCTGCAGCGCCCAGAACAGGGCTGCCGCCAACAGCGCCGTGGCACAGAAGACAAGCCACACCATCAGGAAGGACTGCCGCACCAGGAAGCGCCGGAACCGCAGCGCCGCCCCATGCACCCCCAGCAGCACCAGCACACCTGCGCCCAAGGGCGCCAGCGTCAGCAGGTCCAGCAGCAGCCCGAGCGCGAAGATCACCGGTGGCGACATCGCCGCCGGCCGGAACACGGACCAGAAGAACACGCAAGGCAGCGTCGCGGCGAAAACCGGGGATGGCAGGCTGACCGGCGCGGCAGCGAGCACCATCAGGAACCCGGTCGAAAAGCCAGGGAAGGCGAGGCGTGCGAAGGCATCGAGCCGGCGCAGCAGCCCCGGCGCGGGCGCCGGGCGCCCCTGGGGCGGACGGAAGGGGGGGCTCACCATGGCCGCGGGGATCAGCGCCGGCCCGGGCGCGGTTCCGGCCGCGCCACCGATTCGGGCGGCAGGATGCCCCGCAACCCGTAGTCGAACAGCCGCACCGCATCGAGCCGGTCCAGCCGGGCGAACAGCTCGACCTCCGGCGCGCCTTGCGGCGAAACCCGCACCACGCCAACCGGCAGCCCTGCCGGGAAGGCGCCGGCCTCGGCGCTGGTCACGATGCGCTCGCCCTCGACCGGCATGACGCCCTCGGGCCAATGCGACAAGCGCGGGCGGGCGCCGTTGCTGCCGGCCATGATGGCGCGCGCCCGACTTGATTCGAGCGTCACGGGGATCCGGCTGTTCATGTCGGTGGCGAGCAGGACGCGGGCGGAACGACTGCCCACCTCGGTCACGCGGCCGACGAAGCCGCGTTCGTCCAGCGCGACCTGGCCCTTCCGGATGGCATGCTGCGGGCCGGTCGCGAGTAGAACCGCACGGGCATAGGTGCCGCCGCCATCGGCCACGACCCGGGCGGTCACGAAGGCGGGCGCCGCCTCGGGCAGGAAGTTCAACTGCCGGCGCAGCAGTTCGTTCTCGGATTCCAGCGCCAGAGCCGCGGCCTGCCAGCGGCGGAGGCGTTCATTCTCCTCGCGCAGGATGGCGTTCTCCTCGCGCAACTGGGCCAGCGCCTGGACTTCCTCGACCGCGTTGCGGACCGCGCCCATCGGTTCGGCCAGGGCCGCGTAGATCGGGGAGAGCGCATCGGCCAGGTGGCTGCGCAGGCGCTCGGCCAGCAGTGCATCGGCCTTGCCAAGCAGCATCACGCCGAAGGCTGCCGCGATCATCAGCGGCAGCGACAGCCTTGCCAGCGCCTGCCGGAGCGGAATGCTCAGCCGGATCACGCGAGCCAGATCCCCCTGCCTGCCCTGCCCAGGCCCCGCGGCCTGGGCCACGGGGCTGGACGGCCCATCAATACATCGAAGTCAGGACGTGGCGAAGCCGCTTGATGTCCTCGAGCGCACGACCCGTCCCCAAGGCGACGCAGGACAGCGCTTCCTCCGCCACCACCACGGGCAGCCCCGTCGCATCCCGCAGCACCTGGTCGAGCCGGTTCAGCAGAGCCCCGCCGCCGGTCAGAACGATACCCTTGTCGACGATGTCGGCGGCCAGTTCGGGCGGCGTGTTCTCGAGCGCGACCTTCACTGCCTCGACGATCTGCGAGACCGGTTCGTACAGCGATTCCGCGATCTGGCGCTGGCTGACGACCACTTCGCGCGGCACGCCGTTCATCAGGTCGCGGCCCTTCACCTCGGCCACTGGCCCTTCCTCACCATCCTCGGGCGGGGCGGCCGCGCCGATCTCGAGCTTGATCCGCTCGGCCGTGCTCTCGCCGATCAGAAGGTTAAACTGGCGGCGGATGTAGGAAATGATCGCCTCGTCCAGCTTGTCGCCGCCCACCCGGACGGAACGGGCATAGACGATGCCGCCCAGGCTGATCACCGCGACCTCGGTCGTACCGCCGCCGATGTCGACCACCATGGAGCCCGAGGGCTCGGTGACCGGCAGGCCGGCGCCGATCGCGGCCGCCATGGGTTCCTCGATCAGCAGGACGCGGCGCGCGCCGGCCGACTCGGCGCTCTCCTGGATGGCGCGGCGTTCCACGGCGGTGCTGCCGGAGGGCACACACACGATGATCATGGGCGAGGCGAACGAGCGCCGGTTATGCACCTTGCGGATGAAGTGCTTGATCATCTCCTCCGCGACCTCGAAATCGGCGATCACGCCGTCGCGCAGCGGTCGGATGGCGGCGATGTTGCCGGGCGTGCGGCCGAGCATGAGCTTGGCCTCCTCGCCGACGGCGAGCACCTGCTTGCGGCCGCGCAGGTCGGATATGGCGACCACGCTCGGCTCATTGAGCACGATGCCTCGGCCCTTCACGTACACAAGCGTGTTCGCGGTGCCGAGATCGATGGCCATGTCGGCAGACAGGAAGCCGAACAGGCGAGAGAACATGCGTACCAGACCTTCCGACGGGGCCGCGCAGCAGGCGGTGGAGGCCGAGGCCGCCGTCGCGACTGTTGGGGCTTGAGAGGACGGGGGGCTTTACCCCCCCCGGGGCCGACGCTCAAGACGGATTCCCCCGCAAGGGGGTGGGCCGCGTCAGGTGAAAGGCGGCACCGGCTTGACCTCGCCCGGGCACAGCCCGCCCAGGTGGTGCAGGACCGTGGCGCGATAGGGGTGGCCGGGCGGGTCGGCCAGGCGCACCTGCCCAACCTTCGCCCTGTTCGGCGCGACCACGTCACGCACATCGCAGCCCTCAGGCTGCATCCAGGCGGTGCCGATCGGCGCCGCCCGCGCTTGCGCCTGAGCAGTGCCGGCCGCCACGGATGCGCCCACCACCGCGCGGGGGCGCATCAGGCGCGCAACACGACGGGGGGTTCCGTGCGTTCGCGCTTCACCAGCAGCTTGTTGAGGGCGTGCACATAGGCGCGCGCCGAGGCGACGATGGTGTCGGTATCCGCCCCCTGCCCGTCCACCAGCTTCCCCGCTTCCTCGAGCCGCACGGTCACGCGGGCCTGGGCGTCGGTGCCGCCGGTAACCGACTGCACCGCGTACAGCTTCAGGTTCACCTCGTGCGGGAAGGCGTTGCGCAGCGCGTTGAAGGTGGCATCCACCGCGCCGTCCCCGGCGGCCACGCCGTCCCTGGTCTCGCCATCCACCTCAAGGCTGATGGATGCCGTCGGCTTCGTCGCCATGCCGGTCGCGACGGTCAGCGCGGTCAGCTTGATGCGGTCGTTGCCGCGGACGATCTCGTCATCCACCAGCGCGGCGATATCCTCGTCGTAGACAACCTTCTTGCGATCCGCGAGGTCCTTGAAGCGGCGGAAGGCGTCGTTGAGCTGGTTGTCGCCGACCTCGTACCCCATGCCCTTCAGCTTGTCGCGGAAGGCCGCACGGCCCGAATGCTTGCCCATCACCAGCGAGGTGTTGGACCAGCCGACGCTCTCGGGCGTCATGATCTCGTAGGTCGACTTGTCCTTCAGCACGCCGTCCTGGTGGATGCCGGATTCATGCGCGAAGGCGTTGCGGCCGACGATCGCCTTGTTGGGCTGCACGTCAAAGCCGGTGATGGTGGACAGCAGCTTGGATGTCTTGAGGATTCGTTCGGTGACGATGTTGTTTTTCGCCGCGATGGCGTCCTGGCGCGTGCGCAGCGCCATCACCACTTCCTCGAGGCTCGCATTGCCGGCACGTTCGCCGATACCGTTGATCGTGGATTCCACCTGGCGGGCGCCGGCGCGGATTGCGGCCAGGGTGTTCGCGACCGCCAGGCCCAGGTCGTTGTGGTTGTGCGTGGACAGGATGACCTTGTCCGCGCCCGGCACGCGGTCACGCACCATGGTGAAGATGCGCGTCATGTCCTCGGGCAGGGCGTAGCCGACCGTATCGGGAATGTTGATGGTGGTGGCGCCCGCCTTGATCGCTGCTTCCACGCAGCGGCAGAGGAAGTCGGGGTCAGTGCGCGTGCCGTCCTCCGCCGACCATTCCACGTCATCTGTGTGCTGGCGCGCCAGCGAGACGCTGCTGGTGACCAGGTCCAGCACCTGCTCCGGCTCGAGGCGCAGCTTGACCCGCATGTGCAGTGGGCTGGTCGACACGAAGGTGTGGATGCGCTTGCGCGCGGCCGGCTTCACGGCTTCCGCGGCGCGCAGGATGTCGGCCGGCGCAGTGCGCGACAGGCCGCAGACCACGGGGCCGTCCTTGGCGAAGTGCTGCGCAATGGACAGTACGCTCTCGAAGTCGCCGGGGGAGGCGATGGGGAAGCCGGCCTCCATCACGTCGATGCCGAGCTCCCACAGGGCCTCGGCCATGCGCAGCTTCTCCTCGAGGTTCATGGAGAAGCCCGGCGACTGCTCGCCGTCGCGCAGCGTGGTGTCGAAGATGATGATGCGGTCGTCGGCCAGGGTGCCGAAGGAGGGATGGGTGATGGCCATGTCAGGCGTTTCCTGTGTGGCGATGATGTGGATGTGCGCGTTCGATCCCAGGTTCCCCTGAGCGATGTCCGGCCGTGATCAGCCGGGCGTCACGCCCAGGGGCGATTAAGTCGAAGGAGAAGGAGGCCGAGCGGCGCGCGCGCGGCGACCGGGGCGGAGAGCCCAAGGGTCAGACCGGCGAAGATGGCGCGCGTGATCATCGCAAGGACGGGACACTACGGCGACCGCCCGCCCCTCGCAAGCAGCGATGTTGCCCGCCTGTCCGGCCACGGGCAGGCTGCGGGCAACAACAACCGGAGGAAGCCATGCTGCGCCGGATCGCGCTCGCGCTCGTCGCGGGTATTATTGCCACGCCCGCCCTCGCCCAGGACTGGGTGCCCGACCGCCCGGTGCGCATCATCCTGCCCTTCCCGCCAGGGGGCGCCACCGACCTGATCGCGCGCATCCTCGCCGACCGGATCAGCCGGACCTCGCCACACCCCTGGGTGGTCGAGAACCGCTCGGGCGCCAACGGCAACATCGGCATGGAGGCGGCCGCGCGCAGCACGCCGGACGGCTACACGCTGGGCGCCTGCACCATCGGCAACTGCGCCATCAACCCGGCCATCTACGCCCGCATGCCCTACGACATCGAGCGCGACCTCGTGCCGGTGTTCTGGAGCGGCAGCGTGATGAACGTGGTGGCGGTGCACCCGTCGGTGCCGGCCACCACGCTGACGGAGTTCATCGCCTGGGCGCAGGCGAATCGCGGTCGGGTGAACTACGGGTCGTCAGGCTTCGGGTCTTCGAACCACCTGACGCCCGAACTGCTGAACGGGCGGCTCGGCCTCGGGCTCGTGCATGTGCCCTTCCGGGGCGGCGCGCCGGCACTGCAGGCGCTTCTCGCCAACCAGGTGCAGGTGATGATCGAGAACATCCCCACCAAGATCCAGGCGATCCGCGCCGGGCAGATCCGCGCTATCGCCGTCACCGGCGGCCTGCGCGACCCGTCCCTGCCCGATGTGCCGACCTTCGCCGAGGCCGGCGTACCGAACATCGTGGTGGAGCCCTGGTTCGGCTACATGGCGCCGCGCGGCACGCCCGCGAACGTAGTGGCGGGGCTCAACCGCATGCTGAACGAGGCCAATGCGGACACCGACGTGCAGGCGCGGCTGCGCGGCCTGGGCGTGCGCCCCGAAGGCGGCACGCCGGCGCGCTTTGCCGAGCATGTCCGCTCCGAGATCGCGCGCTGGCGCGAGGTGGTGGAACAGAACCGCATCGAGAAGATCGAATAGCGAGTCGCCAACCGGGCGATCGCCCGCCTATTGCGACCGCCCCTCGCGTGTCAGTTCCGCGATTAGCGGGCGGAGCAGGCGTTCCTCCTCCGCCCAATAGGCAGCGAAGGCGTCGGCACCCCGGTAGGTGATGGGGATCGAGAGCGCGCGCATCCGCTCCTCATGCTCCGGCGATGTGATCGCGCGTTGCAGCGCGCTCGCGAGGCGGTCGCGCAGGTCCGGCGGCAGGCCGGCCGGCGCCACGAAGGCACGCGTCGACCCGGCGATGATGTCGAAACCCTGGGCACGGGCGGTCGGCACGCCCGGCAGGAACGGGCTTTCCTCGGCCGAGAGCACCGCCAGCGCGCGCACCGCGCCCTGACGCATCTGCCCGCTAGCGGTGCCGACCGCGAAGATCGCGGCTTCGGTCTGGCCGCCCAGCAGCGCGGTCAGCGCGGGCCCCGCCCCGTTGAAGTGCACCTGGTTGAAGCGCAGCCCGGCCATGCGCTGCAGCCGGATCGAGGCGAGATGCTCGTGCCCAAGCTGGCCGTTGTCGGACATGCGGAAATCATCGGGCCGCGCACGGGATGCCGCGACCAGGTCGGCCAGGCTGCGCAACGGGCTGTCGGCGCGCACGGTGATGGCGCCCGGGTCGGTCACATGCAGCGCGAGGGGCGTGAAGCTCTCCCGCGTGAAGCCCGCCTGGCGTGACGCGTCCAGGTAGAGCGTCGTGGTCTGCGGCCAGAGCCCGTAGCCGATGGTCAGCCCATCCGGCCGGGCCCGCGCCACCTGCGCCATGCCGATCTGGCTGCCCGCGCCGGGGCGGTTGAGAACCACCACCGGCATGCCGAGTTCGCGCTCCAGCGCCGGGGCGAGCGCCCGCGCACCGATGTCGTTCCCCCCGCCTGGCGGATAGGGGACGATCAGTTCGAGCCGCCGCCCGTCCTGCGCCCGCGCGCCCCGCGCGGCGAGCAGCAACGGAAGCGCGAGCGTCGCGCGCCGGCGCATCACGCGCCCACCGGCTTGAAGTCGTAGGTGCCCACGCCCTGCAGGATGGCGAAGCGGCAGCGCCCGCCATCCTTCCCGGTGACGCGATGCGCACGCTTCGAAGGCACCGCGTACATCTGGCCGGGGTCCAGTTCGACCGTCTCGGTCGGCGCGCGGGTCTCGATCACCATCGGGCCATCCATGCACAAGAAGGTGTCGGTCACCTCGCTGTGCCAATGCCAGGGTACTTCCTGCCCTGCCGCGAGCGTGAGGATCTGCATGCGCAGGCCCGGTGCCTCAGCGATGAGTTCACGCTTCTCGAGCGGATAGGACATGGCGGGGCCCCTTACGGCTGCGGTGGGTGCGTGGCCCACCAGTGGCGGGCGATGTCGGCGCGGCGGCAGACCCAGACGTCCTTCTCGCGTGCCACCCGCGCGAGGAAACGCTGCAGCGCCGCGGCACGCCCCGGACGGCCGACCAGGCGGCAATGCAGCCCGACCGACATCATCTTGGGCTGCCCGGCGCGACCTTCGGCGAGCAGCACCTCGAAGGCATCGGTCAGGTGGTGTTCCCAGCCGCCCGGGTCGCCGAAGCCCGGCGGCACCGCGTACTTCATGTCATTGTTGTCGAGCGTGTACGGTATGACCAGGTGCGGCTTGCCGGCGGCCGTCACGTAATGCGGCAGGTCGTCGTCATAGGCGTCGGAATCGTACAGAAATCCGCCGTACTCCGCGACCAGGCGGCGCGTGTTGGGGCTAATGCGGCCGGTGTACCAGCCGACCGGACGGCTGCCGGTCAGGCGTTCGATGGTCTCGACGCAACGCGCGATCTCGGCGCGTTCCGCGGCTTCGTCCATCCCGTGATAGTCGATCCAGCGCCAGGCATGCGACGCCACCTCGTGCCCCGCCGCGGCGAAGGCGCGCGCGGCCTCGGGGTTGAGTTCCAGCGCACGGCCGACGCCATAGACGGTGAGCGGAAAACCCTGCGCCGCGAAGGCCCGCAACACGCGCCAAACGCCGGCGCGCGCGCCGTATTCGAACTGCGATTCCACGGTGCGGTTGCGTTCGCCCAGCACGGGTGAGCCGCCCGGGACTTCATGCAGGTAAAGCTCGCTGCCGGCATCACCGTTCAGCACGGTGTTCTCGCCGCCCTCCTCGTAGTTCAGCACGAAGGAAAGGGCGACCTTCGCCCCGCCCGGCCAGCGCGGGTCGGGTGGGCTGGGGCCGTAGCCCAGGAAGTCACGGGGGTAGTCGGTCTCGGCGGCGAGCATCGTCATGGCGCCGAGGCTGCCGGATGCGCGCGGCCCCGGTCAATCCAGCGTCCTTCGGGCGCCAGGCACTGACCCCGTCGGTGGGATCGGCGCCGAGTTCCTCGAAGCCCGCGGTCACGGCCCTCCGGACGGTGCGACTTCGCGGCATGACGGCTGCGCCGCCATTCGGCACGCCGTATTCGAGCGGATGCCCGCGCGCTGGCGCGGGGGCGTCAACGCCCCCCGGCGGCCAGCGCCGCTGCAAGACCGACCGGCGGGCTCGCCAGCGGCTTGCGGCCGCGCGCCAGCGCCACCGCACCGGACATGCTGGCCTGGGCGAGCGCGACCTCCGTCGCGCCGTCGGCGAAGGCGCCGTCGGCGGCCGCGGCGACGATGGCGTGGTAGCGGGCAGTCTCGCCGGCGCGGAAGGCAGCCCAGGCGTTCGGCACGAGCCGCACGTCGATCGTCGCGCCGGTCCGCGCGGCCGCCTCGGCGAAGATCGCGCGCGTCGGCTCGACGGTGGTCTCGACCGCGCAGAGCACGATCACCGTGCCGCCGCGCCGCGTCGCCGTATCGGCCAGCGCAGCATCCACCCGGAGCACGGGGACCGCGCCGCGCGCGATCGCAGCGCCGGGCCCGATGGTCGAGCAGGTGAGCAGAACGGCATCAATCCCGGGCGTGGCCAAGGCCTCCAGCGCGGCCGCGGTGCGCTGGGCGATCTCGGGCGTGAGGCCGCCCGAGGCCTCGGCGTCCTTGAGAAGATCCTCGCGCAGGACATGGGTCAGCTGCGCCTCCGGCGGGCAGGCCGCGTCGAAGACCGCGATGTTCCCTGCGGCCGTATGCAGGCACGCGATGGTCGTCACGCTCACACCCCCGCAAGCGCGAAGGGCGGCAGCCTGCGCCACCGCCCCCGACGTGGCTCAGTTCTTCGCCTTGTCGACCAGCTGGTTCTTGCTGATCCAGGGCATCATCGCGCGCAACTTCGCACCGACTTCCTCGATCGGGTGCTCGGCCAGGCGGCGGCGCGTCGCCTTGAAAGACGCCTGGTTCACCTTGTTCTCGAGCATCCAGTCGCGCGCGAAGCGGCCGGATTGGATGTCATCGAGCACGCGCTTCATCTCGGCCTTGGTCTCGGACGTGATGATGCGAGGGCCGGTGACGTATTCGCCGTACTCGGCGGTGTTGGAGATCGAGTAGTTCATGTTGGCGATGCCGCCCTCGTAGATCAGGTCGACGATCAGCTTCACCTCGTGCAGGCACTCGAAATACGCCATCTCGGGGGCGTAGCCGGCTTCCACCAGCGTCTCGAAGCCGGCCTTGATCAGTTCGACCAGGCCACCGCACAGGACGGTCTGCTCGCCGAACAGGTCGGTCTCGCATTCCTCCTTGAAGGTGGTCTCGATCACGCCCGAACGCCCGCCGCCGATGGCCGACGCATAGGACAGCGCGATCTCGAGCGCATTGCCCGACGGGTTCTGGTGGACGGCCACCAGGCAGGGCACGCCGCCGCCCTTCTGGTATTCGCCGCGCACCGTGTGGCCGGGGCCCTTCGGCGCGATCATGAACACGTCGATGTCCGGGCGCGGGTCGAGCAGGTTGAAGTGCACGTTGAGGCCATGCGCGAAGGCGATCGCGGCACCCGGCTTCATGTTGGCGTGCAGGTGGTCGCGGTACAGGTCGCCCTGGAGTTCGTCGGGCGTCAGCACCATCACCACGTCGGCCCAGGCCGCGGCCTCGGCCGGGGTCATCACCTTGAAGCCGGCGGCCTCCGCCTTCTTCCAGGACCCGCCCGGGCGCAGGCCGATCACCACGTCCTTCACGCCGGAATCGCGCATGTTCATCGCATGCGCATGGCCCTGGCTGCCGAAGCCGATGACCGCGACCTTCCGGGCCTTGATCAGGTTCACATCCGCATCGCGGTCGTAGTAGACGCGCATGATTGCGCTCTCCCTTCTTCTACAAATCGTCCAACAGGTTCAGTTCAGTCCGCGCGGCCCGCGCGCGATCGCCACCGCGCCGGTGCGCGACACCTCGACCAGCCCGACGGGGCGCATCAGCGCGCAGAAGGCGTCGATCTTGTCGGCATTGCCGGTCATCTCGAAGACGAAGCTCTCGGTGGTGGCGTCGACGACGCGGGCACGAAACGCGTCCGCCAGGCGCAGCGCCTCCATACGGTGCTCGCCCTTGCCCACCACCTTGATCAGCGCCAGTTCGCGCGTCAAATGCGGGCCCTCCAGCGTGAGGTCGCTGACCTTGTGCACCGGCACCAAGCGATCGAGCTGCGCCTTGATCTGGTCGATCACCATCTCGGTGCCCGACGTCACGACCGTGATGCGGCTGACGCGCCCCGTCTCGTCCACCGGCGCGACCGTCAGGCTGTCGATGTTGTAGCCGCGGCCGCTGAACAGGCCGATCACACGGGCCAGCACGCCGGCCTCGTTCTCCACCAGCACGGCGATGGTCGCCGCGCGCTGCGCGTTTCCTGCTTCCGACATGTTCGTAGCCTCAGACCAGGACCTTGCCTTCGTCGGTGACGCCCTTGACGCCACCCTCCTGCTCAGGCCCGAGGATCATCTCGTTGTGCGCGGCGCCCGACGGGATCATCGGGAAGCAGTTCTCGTCCTTCGCCACCGCGATATCGGCGATGACGGGGCCGGGATAGGCGATCATTTCGCGGATGCCGGCGTCGAGATCTGCCGCGTCGGTCACCCGGATGCCCTTGGCATGGAAGGATTCCGCCAGCTTCACAAAGTCGGGCAACGCCGAGGAATAGCTCTCGGAGTAGCGGCCGCCATGCAGCAGTTCCTGCCACTGGCGGACCATGCCCATGTATTCATTGTTCAGGATGAAGACCTTCACCGGCAGGCGGTACTGCGCGAGCGTGCCCATCTCCTGGATGTTCATCAGGATCGAGGCCTCGCCGGCGATGTCGATGCACAGCGCATCCGGATGCGCGATCTGCACGCCCATCGCCGCCGGCAAGCCATAGCCCATCGTGCCGAGCCCGCCGGAGGTCATCCAGCGGTTTGGCTTGGCGAAGCCGAAGTACTGCGCCGCCCACATCTGGTGCTGGCCGACCTCGGTGCTGATGAAGGTCTCGCGCCCGAGTTCCTGCGTGATCTCGTAGAGCCGCTTTACCGCGTGCTGCGGCTTGATGATCTTGCCTTCCTGGCGGTAGCGCAGGCAGTCCTTGGCACGCCATTCGTCGATCTGGCGCCACCAAGCGGTCAGCACATGCTTGTCCTGCGGCGCTTCTTCGGACTTCCAGCATTCGATCATCGCGGCCAGCACGCGTCCGGCATCGCCCACGATCGGCACCTCGACCGGCACGTTCTTGTTGATCGAGGACGGGTCGATATCGACGTGGATCTTCCGCGAATTCGGCGAAAAGGCATTGAGCCGCCCCGTCACGCGATCGTCGAACCGCGCACCGATGTTCAGCATGACGTCGCAGCCATGCATCGCGAGGTTCGCCTCGTAGGTCCCGTGCATGCCGAGCATGCCGACGAACAACGGATCGCCCGCCGGATAGGCGCCGAGCCCCATCAGCGTGTTCGTGCAGGGAAAACCCGTCATGCGCACGAATTCGACCAGCAGGCGCGAGGCCTCGGGCCCGGAATTGATCACGCCGCCGCCGGCATAGACGATCGGCCGCTTGGCAGCCTTCAGAAGGCGCACCGCCTTTCGCACCTGATCCATGTCGGGCTCGGTCTGCGGGCGATAGGACCGGTGCGCGGCGACCGGCGGCTCGGTGTAGGGCGCCTTGTTGATCAGGATGTCCTTGGGCAGGTCGACCACCACGGGGCCGGGCCGGCCGGACTTCGCCACATAGAAGGCCTCGTGCATGACGCGCGCGAGGTCACCCGACTTCTTGACCAGGTAGTTGTGCTTGGTGGCCGGGCGCGTGATGCCGGTGGTGTCGGCTTCCTGGAAGGCGTCGTTGCCGATCAGGTGGGTCGGCACCTGGCCGGTCAGGCAGACGATCGGGATCGAATCCATCAGCGCGTCCACCAACCCTGTCACGGCGTTGGTCGCGCCAGGGCCGGAGGTGACCAGCACGCAGCCCACCTTGCCGGTCGACCGCGCATAGCCCTCGGCCGCATGCACCGCGGCCTGCTCATGCCGCACCAGGATGTGGCGGATGGCGTTCTGCTGGAACAGCGCGTCGTAGATCGGCAATACCGCGCCGCCGGGGTAGCCGAAGATGACCTCCACGCCCTGGTCCTTCAGCGCGCGCAGTACGACCTCGGCGCCTGACATGGTCAGGGCGGCGTCGGTGCTGGCGGGCTTGATGGCGGCGGACATCGGTCGGTCATTCCTTGCAAACGGCACCGCCCGCGGGGTTCTCCCGCGGGCGTGGCGGTTCCTTAGACCCGCCGCCGAAGGGCGTCAATGCATCCGATCAACAAAAGACAAGATTCCCGCCCTATCGCTTTCCGATAATTGCGCGATGCCCGCAATCCGCGCATGGATCGTATGCACGCGCGGCGTATCGGCCAGCGGATGGTGCCGGAACCAGGTCGCCTGCCGCTTGGTGTATTGCCCGGTGTTCAGGATGGCCCGACGCGAGGCGTCCTCGGGCGTCATCCGCCCCGCCAGCATCGCCGCCAGTTCCGGCACGCCATGCGCGCGCATCGCCGGCAGGGCCGGATCCAGGCCCTGCTCCGCCAGCGCGCGGACCTCCTCGATGGCGCCTGCCGCAAGCATGGCCGCCCAGCGCGTCGCGATCGCCGCGCGCAGAGCCTCGCGCGGCGGATCGATCAGGATGGTCGCGAAGCGCCAAGGCGCCGGCCCGGTCCCGCCCCCCGCCTGCCAGGCCACGAGGCCACGCCCGGTGCCGTGCCAGACCTCATAGGCGCGGGCGACGCGCTGGCTGTCCGAAGGGCGCAGGCGAGCGGCGGTGTCGGGATCGACCTCGGCAAGCCGCGCATGCAGGGCCGCCGGGCCATGTGCGGCAAGCAACCGCCGCGCCTCCTGCCGCGCCCGTGCCGGCACCGGTGGGATGTCAGTCAGCCCCTGCACCAGGGCGGCGAAATACATCCCGGTCCCACCGCACAGGATGGGCAGGCGGCCCGCGGCGCGCGCCCGCGCCATCTCGGCCAGCGCGGCGCTGCGCCACCAGGCGACGCTTGCAGCCTCCGCCGCCGGCCGCACGCCGTAGAGGCCGTGCGGCACGCGCGCTTCTTCCTCCGGTGTCGGGCGCGCGGTCAGCACGCGCAGTTCGCGATACACCTGCATGCTGTCGGTATTGATCACCGTGCCGCCGAGACGTTCCGCCAGCGCCAGCGCCAGCGCCGACTTGCCGCTGGCGGTGGGGCCCGCGACCAGCAGGGCGGGCGGTTGATCGACGGTCATGGTGCGGGCATACCGCGGCCCGCATGGACCATGTTCTCACCCTGATCGCGCCGCCGGGCGGCATCTCCACCGCGACGCTGCACGCCGCACGGGATGCGCTGGCCGCGCTCGGCGCCGCCACCGGCACGCCGGACTGGCTGGCGCCGGACGAAGCGGCCGACCTGCCCTTCAGCGGCCTCGCGGCCGAGCAGGCGGATGCCGCCGCGCGCGTGGCACTGGCGGGTGCAGCGGTCGACATCATCGCCCAGGCCTCGGCAGGCCGGCGCAAGCGCCTGCTGATCGCCGACATGGACAGCACCATCGTCACCACCGAGACGCTGGACGAACTCGCCGGTCAGGCCGGCATCAAGGACCGCATCGCCGCCATCACGAAGCGGGCGATGAATGGCGAACTGGATTTCGAAGGCGCCCTTCGCGAACGCGTCGGCATGCTGGCCGGCCTGCCGGTCGAGGCCATGCAGCGCACCTGGGAAGAAACCGAATTGATGCCCGGGGCGCGCGAACTGGTTGCGACCATGCGGGCGAACGGCGCGCGCTGCGCGCTGGTCTCCGGCGGCTTCACCTTCTTCACCGGCCGCGTCGCGGCGCTGGTGGGTTTCCACGAACATCACTCCAACACCCTGCTGGAGGCGGAGGGCCGCCTCACCGGCCATGTCGCCGACCCGATCCTCGGGCGCAACGCGAAACTCGTGACATTGAAGCGCCTGGCGGCGGAGGAAGGCATCGGGCTCGACGCCACGTTGGCGGTAGGTGATGGCGCCAATGACCTCGACATGATCCAGGCGGCGGGTCTGGGCGTGGCGTTCAGGGCAAAGCCGGTGGTCGCGGCCGCGTCGCGCGCGCGCGTCGATCACGGCGACCTGCGCGCGCTGCTGTTCGCGCAGGGCTACCGCGTGGGTGAATTCGCCGCGGGCTGAAGCCGCCAGCCGGGGGCCAGCACCCACCGGTCGTTGAAGCGCTCCAGCAGGTCGCGCGCCGGATCCATCCCCGCACGGGCGCGTGCCAGCGCGGCATCGTCGCCCAGGACGTAGAAGGTGCGCGCTTCGTGCGCGCCGCGTTCCAGCAGGCCCGCCACGCGCGCATTCACTGCCTCCACCGCGCGCGGATCGAGCCGTGCAAGGTACACGGCATCGGTCTGCAACTCGAGCGTTGCGGCATAGACCGCGACCTCCTCCCAGTTCGGCGCCTGCATGCCGGTGGGCACAACCCGCACGAAGTCGTAGCGCCGGGCCGCCTCCAGCCAGAACGGATCGGACAGGCGCAGCGACACGGTGGGCGGCTGAACCACGAAGTAATGGTGCAGCCGCGCGAATCCCGGGCGCAGGTCGACCGCCTGCAGCATCAACCCGGCGAGCAGCACGAAACCCGCGCGTCGGCCGAGCCTGCGCACCAACGCCACCGCGGCACCGAACAGCGCGGCGTAGAGCACCGGCCAGAAGAAGCGCTCCGAGGCACGCAACGCATCGGCACGGGAGACGATCCAGTCCGGCAGCGGCAGCACCTCGAATTCCCGCCCGCCGATCGCCACGCGATGCGTCACGGCGAGCATCAGCAGCCCCGCCAGAACCAGCAGCAGCGCCCAGTGCCGCCGCAGCGCGCCGCGCGGCCCGGTCGCCCAGGCCAGCGCGCCCAATCCGATAACCGCGAGCGCGCCGAGCCCCGGATAGGAATTGCCGGCCTCGAGGTGCCCCGCGGTCTCGATGTCCGGCAGCAGCGCACCCCAGTAGCCGCGGTCGAACGGGGCAAGCAGGTCGAGTTGCATCTTCCCGTACCCGCCCCAGGTCCCCCCGAAGCCGCCCCCGAGCAGGAAGAACCCGCCCGCCCAAAGGCCCGCGATCCCGGCGGCCGGCACGCTCAGCGCCTCGGCGCCGGCCAAAGCAGCGCGCCGCCGGTCTCGATCCGCCGCGCGCGCAAGCCAATCCGCCGCCCAGAGCGCGCCCACCATGGGCAGGATATAGGCCTGCACCATCGCCGCCGCGGCCATCAGCAACGCCCAGGCAATGGCGCGGCGCACCCCCTGCCCCGGCACCACGCACAACCAAAGCCCAACCAACAACAGGAACTGCCCGCCCAGTGCGAAATGCCCACCGAGCCGGCCCAGCAGCAGCGGCTGCATCACGAACAGGCCCGCAACCGCCAGCCGCGCGAGCGGGTCCGCGGTGGCGCGCCCCATGAGCAGCCATGCCATGACCGCCTGCAGAGCGCCGCAGGCGTAGATCCACAGGCCCCAATACTGCGAGACCTCGACCAGCGGCCGCAGCGCCTTGAAGGCAAAGGCGACCAGCGGGATCGCATCCGCGTAGAAGACCGACGACGCCAGCTCCATGCCCCAGCCGGGATTGGCGCCTGGCGGGACCCGCCATTCGTCGCGCGCGAAGGCGGTCCAGCCGAGCCAGTACTGCACCGGGTCGGGCCCGATGCGGCCCGACAGCATCCAGCCCGTATCCGATGGCGGCAGGATGAAGCCGCCGAAGGCGCTGTGGATGACCAGCACCCCAAGGGCCGCTGCCGCGAAGCCGCCGATGACGGATGCGACCCGCGGCATCAGATCGGCAGGCCGAAGCCGCGCGCTTCCCCGCCCTGGCCCGACGCTTCAAGCCAAGCAGGCGCGGTCCGCGCCGGGGCCGAGCCGGAAGGCCGCTCAGCCAGGCGCGCCGCGCTCGCCGCGCAGGCGCAGCGGCACGAAGCGCTGGCCACCGGCACCCTCCACCGCGAACAGCGCGACGGCGCGGTTCTGCTGGCGCAGCCGCGCGATGCGCTCCTGCACCTCGGCGGGAGTCGCGACACGCTCCTGCTGGACCTCGACGATCACGTCGCCGGGGCGCAGTTCGCGCTCCGCCGCGGGGCTGTTCGGCGCGACCTCGACGATCACGACGCCGCGCTGCTCGGCGCGCAGGTTGAAGCGCTGGCGCAGTTCATCCGTGATGGGCGCGACGCGCAGGCCAAGGCCGGCGAGTTCCACCGGCTGCGCCGGCGCGGGCGCGGCGGGCGCCGCACCGGCGGCCTGCGCCTGCTCGGCGGGCAATTCGCCGAGCGTGATGGTCACCGTCTCCTCCTTGCCATCGCGCCACACCACGACGGGAACCTGCGTGCCCACCACGTTGTCCGCCACGATGCGCGGCAGGTTGCGCATCTCGCGAACCTCGGCGCCGTTGAAGCGCAAGATCACATCGCCGGACCTGATACCGCCCTCGGCCGCCGGCCCGCCTTCCTGCGCACGCGCCACCAGGGCGCCGCGCGCGCCGTTGGGCAGGCGCAGCGCCTCGGCGATCTCGTCCGTGACCTGCTGGATGTTCACGCCGAGCCAGCCGCGGCGCACGCGCCCGCCGTCGCGCAGCTGCGCCACGATGCGTTGGGCCAGGTTCGACGGGATCGAGAAGCCAATGCCGATCGACCCGCCTGAGGGCGAATAGATGGCCGTGTTGATGCCGATCACCTGGCCGGCCATGTTGAACAGCGGACCGCCGGAATTGCCGCGGTTGATCGCGGCGTCGGTCTGGATGAAGTCGTCGTACAGGCCCTGACGGATGTCACGCCCGCGCGCCGAGACGATGCCCGCCGTGACGGACCCGCCGAGGCCGAAGGGATTGCCGATCGCGATCACCCAGTCGCCGACCAGCGCCTCGTCCGAATTGCCCCAGGGCACGGCGGTCAGCGGCTTATCGGTGCGGATGCGCAGCACCGCGATGTCGGTGCGCGGGTCGGTGCCCAGCAGCTCGGCGCGGATCGAGGTGTTGTCGGACAGGATGACGTTGATCTCGTCCGCCCCGTCGATGACGTGGTTGTTGGTCACCACGATGCCCTGCTGCGCATCGATGATGAAGCCGGAGCCGAGCGACTGGCCGCGGCGTTGCGGGCGCTGCTGCGGTCCGGTGCCTGGGCCCGGCGGCGTCGGCGCGCCTTCCTGGCCGGGCGGACGGTTGCGGTTGAAGAAGTCGCGGAAGAATTCCTCGAAGGGGCTGCCCGGCGGCGCCTGCGGCACGTCCGGGGCATCCGGGCGGCCGGGGCGCGCCTGGACCGCCTGGGTGGTCGAGATGTTGACCACGGCCGGGAGAAGCTGGCGCGCGAGCGGCGCGAAGCTCTCGGGCGCGCGTTGCGCGACGGCATCGGTTGCGAGAGGAGCGACCGCCAGGACGGCGGCGAAGGCAAGGACGGCGAAGCGCACGGCGGAGCACCTCAAGAAACGGGACTTCGGGACATGTGGCACCCGCAGCGGCGGGCGTAAGCGGGCATCATGCAACTTATCGGCCGGCGGCGCACCCCGAACCGGGTCACAGCCCGTTCAACAGCCAGGCGACCGACACGCCGACCAACGCCGCAACCAGACCACCGATCCGAAGCCGTTGCTCCGAGGCCTGGATCAGGACGACCAGGCCGCGGCGCATCGCCTCCGGCGCCAGCGCGTAGGCAATGCCCTCCAGGGCGAGCACGACGGCCACGCCCTGGAGGAGGCCCGTGAAGGTCACTGCGGCGTCGCAGCGGGTGCCGTCGTCGGCGTCGGGGGCGTCACGGGCGTGCCGGGCAGCGGCTGCAGGCGGCCGCCGCTGTCGCGGAAGAAGCGGAAAAATTCCGATTCCGGCGTCATGACCATGCGCGTATTGCCCTCGGAGAAGGCCTCCCGATACGCCTGCATCGAGCGCCAGAACTGGAAGAAGTCGAGGTCCTTGCTGAAGGCTTCCGCGACGATGCGGATGGCTTCCTGCTCGCCCTGACCACGCAGGATGTCGGACTGGGCCTGCGCCTCCGCGATCAGCACGGTGCGTTCGCGCTCGGCGCCGGCGCGCACGCGTTGGCCGATTTCGGCACCCTCGGCGCGGGCTTCGCGGGCCACGCGCTCACGCTCCGACTGCATGCGCGACAGGATCGCCTGGGTGTTCTCCTCCGGCAGGTCGGCGCGGCGGATGCGCACGTCCACGACCTCGATGCCGAACTGACGCGCTTCGGTGTTCACCTGGTTGCGGATTTCGCCCATGATCCGCGTGCGGTCGGTGGACAGCACCGACAGCAGCGGCTCGTTGCCGAGCACACGACGCAGCGACGACGAGACGATCGAATTCAGCCGGCCGCGAATGCCGCCCTCGGTCGCACCGACCGTCCGGTAGAATTCCAGCGGGTCGGTGATGCGATAGCGGGTGAAGCTGTCCACGATCAGGCGGCGCTGGTCGCCCAGGATCACTTCCTCGCCGGGCGCGTCGAAGTCGAGCAGCCGGCGGTCGAAGGTGATGACCGACTGGATGAACGGCAGCTTGTAGTGCAGCCCGGGCTCGTTGATGACGCGGATCGGCTGGCCGAACTGCGTGATGAGCACCTGCTGCGTCTGCTGCACGGTGAACAGCGTGGAGGCCGCCGTCACGACGATGACGGCGAGCGCCGCGATCGCGGCAATGGTGCGGTTCATCGCGGCACTCCCTGCGAGCGGCTTTGCACGACGCCCGGGCCCTGAGGCACCGCGGGCAGCGGCTGCGGCCGCGTGTTCGGCAACCCGCCGCCCTGCGCAGGCCTCGGAATCGCAGCGCCATCGCCGAGCGGCAGGAAGGGTACGATCCCCTGCAGGCGGTCATCCACCAGGATGGTCGGGTTGCGCCGCAGGATCTCCTCCATGGTTTCGAGGTACATGCGCCGGACAGTCACGTCGCCCGCGGCCTGGTAGGCGGCGAGCACCGAATTGAACCGCGCCGCCTCACCGCGGGCGCGAGCGATCTGGCTTTCGCGGAAGCCCTGGGCTTCCTGGACCACGCGCTCGGCTTCGCCGCGGGCGCGGGGGATGATGTCGTTCCGGAAGGATTCCGCCTCGTTGCGGGCACGCTCGCGGTCGGCATTGGCGCGCTGCACGTCACGGAAGGCGTCGATCACCTGGGACGGCGGGTCGACCTTCTGCAGCTGCACCTGCACGATCTCGATGCCGGCGCGGTACTGGTCCATGATGGCCTGGGTGCCGCGGCGCACATCCTGTTCGATCTGCGCGCGCGCCTCGGTCAGGGCGGGCTGGATCGGGGTGCGGCCGATCACCTCGCGCATCACTGATTCGGCGGCCGACTTCACGGTGCTTTCCGGATTGCGGGTGTTGAACAGGAATTCCTCGGCATCGCGGATGCGCCAGAACACCGCGACGTCGATGTCGATGATGTTTTCGTCGCCGGTCAGCATCAGGGACTCGGCCAGCACGTCGCGCGCCGGCGGCACACGGCCGGTCACGATTGGCGCATCGGCGGCGCCCACGAAGCCGATATCGACGCGGTTGATGCGCGTCACGCGCGGCGTCGTTGCGGATTCGATCGGCCACGGGATGTGGTAATTCAGGCCCGGCGGCACCGCGCGGTCGAAGGCGCCGAAGCGCATCACGACGCCCTGTTCGTCCGGCTGCACCCGGAAGAACCCGGACGCGGCCCACACCAGCACCAGCACCAGGCCGAGCAGCGCCGCGCCCTTCCCGCCGCCGCGCGGCAGGTAGCGGCGCACCGCGTCCTGCGCCTGGCGGATCATGTCATCGAGGTCGGGGCCCCTGCCGCTACCGCCGGGACCGGTCGGTCCGCCACCGCCACCGGGCGGCGGGGGCGATCCCCACGGCCCACCCGGCCGCGGGTTCCCCCAGGGACTCTGTCCGCCACTGTTATTCCAGGGCATGCGACGATCGGCCTCCAACACGTGAACCAGTGGTGACGTCTTGCCCGTCGCCTGCCATTGAAGGATGCAGGAAGGGCGGCGCCCGACCATATGGACGCTGGCCGGGCACCGGGGAAGTCGCCTTGTTCTGGGGCACCCTCGCCGGCCGGTCGGATATTGTCCAGGAACGAGGGCTTTTCAAGCGATGGGTGACTCTCTGGCGGCAGCGGTTTCCGCCGCGCTGCGTGCGGTGAAGGACCCGGCGACGGGCAAGGACGTGGTCTCGGCCGGCATGGTGCAGGGCCTGGTGGCGCGCGACGGGCTGGTGCAATTCAGCTTGGAGGTGCCGCGCGAACGCGCTGCGCAGATGGAACCGCTGCGCGCCGCAGCCCAGGCCGCGGCCGCCGCGGTGCCCGGCGTGCTGAACGCGACCGCCGTGCTGACCGCGCACCGCACCGCGGCACCGCAGCCGGCCACGCCGCGCCAGGCGGCGCGCGCGCCCTCCGGCCAAGGCCCGATGCTGCTGCCGGAAGTCGGCGCCATCGTCGCCGTCGCTTCCGGCAAGGGCGGCGTGGGCAAGTCCACCACCGCGGTGAACCTCGCGGTGGCGCTGGCCATGCAGGGGCTACGCGTCGGGCTGCTGGACGCCGACATCTACGGCCCCTCCCTGCCGCAGATGCTCGGCACGCGGGAGAAGCCGCGTGCCAGCGGGAACATCATCACGCCACTGTCGCGCTGGGGCCTCAAGGCCATGTCGATCGGCTTCCTGGTCGATGAGGAGACGCCGATGATCTGGCGCGGTCCCATGGTGATGGGCGCGCTCGAGCAGATGATGGGCCAGGTGGAGTGGGGCGCGCTCGACATCATGGTGGTGGACATGCCGCCGGGCACCGGCGATGCGCAGCTGACCATGTCCCAGCGCGTGCCGCTGGCGGGTGCGGTGATCGTGAGCACGCCGCAGGACGTGGCGCTGCTGGATGCCCGCCGCGGCGTGCGGATGTTCGAGAAGGTGAACGTGCCCGTGCTCGGCGTGATCGAGAACATGTCCTACTTCTGCTGCCCGAACTGCAACCACCGCACGGACATGTTCGGCCACGGTGGCGCCAGGCGCGAGGCTGAACGCCTGGGTGTGGAGTTCCTCGGCGAACTGCCCCTGAAGCTCGAGATCCGCGAACTGGCGGATGCCGGCACGCCGATCGTCACCGCCCGCCCGGACAGCCCTGAAGCCGCAGAATACCGACGCATCGCGGCCCGCGTCTGGGAGAAGGCGCGTGCCGCGACGCAGGCCGCACCGGCCATCGTGGTCGACTGACTCCCGCTTTCGCGTCCGCCGACAACCGCGCTAAACCGACCCGCCCCGCGACCAGGAAACGACCCGATGCCGCAATATCGCTCCCGCACCACCACCCATGGCCGCAACATGGCCGGCGCGCGCGGGCTGTGGCGCGCCACCGGCATGAAGGACGGGGATTTCGGCAAGCCGATCATCGCCATCGCCAATTCCTTCACCCAGTTCGTCCCCGGCCATGTCCACCTGAAGGACCTTGGCCAGCTGGTCGCGCGGGAGATCGAGAAGGCCGGCGGCGTGGCCAAGGAATTCAACACCATCGCGGTGGATGACGGCATCGCCATGGGCCATGACGGGATGCTGTATTCCCTGCCCTCGCGCGAACTTATCGCCGATGCGGTGGAATACATGGTCAACGCGCATTGCGCCGATGCGCTGGTCTGCATCTCGAACTGCGACAAGATCACGCCGGGCATGCTGATGGCGGCGATGCGGCTCAACATCCCGACCGTCTTCGTCTCGGGCGGGCCGATGGAAGCGGGCAAGGTCGTGCATCGCGGCGTGAAGCGCAGCGTGGACCTGATCGATGCCATGATCGTGGCTGCGGATGCGTCCGTGACCGATGAAGAAGTGGCGGTGATCGAACGCTCCGCCTGCCCCACCTGCGGGTCGTGCTCGGGCATGTTCACCGCCAATTCCATGAACTGCTTGACCGAGGCCCTGGGCCTGGCGCTGCCCGGCAACGGCACCGTCGTCGCGACCCATGCCGACCGCGAGCGCCTGTTCCTCGAAGCCGGCCGCCGCATCGTCGAGATCACGCGCCGCCACTATGAGACGGACGATTTCTCCGTGCTGCCGCGCTCCATCGCGACTTTTACGGCCTTCGAGAACGCCATGACGCTCGACATCGCCATGGGTGGGTCGACCAACACCGTGCTGCACCTGCTGGCCGCCGCGCAGGAAGGCGAGGTGCCCTTCTCCATGGCCGACATCGACCGCCTGTCGCGCCGCGTGCCGGTGCTGTGCAAGGTCGCGCCCTCGGTCATCAACGTGCATGTCGAGGACGTGCACCGCGCCGGCGGCATCATGGGCATCCTGGGCGAGCTGGATCGCGCCGGGCTGATCGACACCTCCGTCTCGCGCATCGATGCGCCGACGCTGGCGGAAGCGCTGGCCGAGTGGGACGTGAAGCGCAGCCCGTCCGAGGCGGTGCAGACCTTCTTCCGCGCCGCCCCCGGCGGCATCCCGACCACCGTCGCCTTCAGCCAGGCGGCGCGCTGGGAGGAGCTCGACACCGACCGCGCCGGCGGCGTGATCCGCGACATGGAGCATGCCTTCTCGAAGGATGGCGGCCTCGCGGTGCTCTTCGGGAACATCGCCGAAGAAGGCTGCATCGTGAAGACGGCGGGCGTCGATGCCTCGATCCTGACCTTCACCGGGCCGGCGCGCGTCTTCGAAAGCCAGGATGCGTCTGTGGACGCCATCCTGGGCGGTTCGGTTAAGCCTGGCGACGTGGTGCTGGTGCGGTACGAAGGCCCGCGCGGTGGGCCGGGCATGCAGGAAATGCTGTACCCGACCAGCTATCTGAAGTCGAAGGGCCTCGGGAAGGCCTGCGCGCTGGTGACCGATGGGCGTTTCTCGGGCGGCTCGTCGGGGCTGTCGATCGGGCATTGCTCGCCGGAAGCCGCCGAGGGCGGGCTGATCGGCCTGGTCGAGGATGGCGACATCATCGAGATCGACATCCCCAACCGTCGCCTGCACCTGGCGGTTTCGGACGAGGTCCTGGCGCAGCGCCGCGCCGCGATGGAAGCCAAGGGCGCCGATGCCTGGCAGCCGGCCGCGCCGCGCAAGCGCAACGTGACCACGGCGCTGAAGGCCTATGCGGCGCTCACCACCAGCGCGTCGCGCGGTGCGGTGCGCGACGTCTCGGGCATTCGCCGCCGCTGACCCCCGCCGTCAGGCGGCCCGCGCGCCGGGCAGCCTGAGCCCGAACCGCGCCGCCATCGCCAGGATCTCCTGGCGATGGGCGAAGGCGACGAAGGCGCCCATCAGCCAGGTGAAGATCGCTTCCTTGAACAGCTTCCCGCCATCGCCGTAGGGGTCGATGCCGATCGGGCCGATGGTGTGGAAGAAGATCGCGCCCGACATGATGCCGATGGTCAGCAACCCACCCCAGGCGCGCGTCCGAGGCAGCAGCACCAGGATCGAGGCTAGGATCTCCATGCTCGCCACGCCGAGGCGGAACGGCTTCTCGTAGGCGGAAATCCCGAACCAGTCGGCCAACGGTTGGAAGATGAAGTCGACCGACCCAGGATGCCCGGTCAGCTTGTACTGCTGGTACCAGGTGAATTCGTAGACGATCCAGATCGCCGCCGGCCAGGCGAGCAGGCGGAGGATGCGGTCGGTGCGGGTCATGGCGGTGGTCCTGCGTCTCGTGTCCCAGTCTTCGCCGCAGCCCCCGCGGGGGGTTACGCACCGTCATCGTGATCGCGGGAAGAATTCCGCCGCCCGCCGCGTTGCATCCCTGCACCCTGGCAAGGATGACCGCATGACCCCGCTCAAGATCCTCGTCGCGCCGTCCGGCTTCAAGGAATGCCTGCAGGCCGATGCCGTGGCCGAGGCGATCGCGACCGGCCTCGGCCGCGCATGTCCCGCCGCGCGGATCACCCGGCGGCCTGTTACCGACGGCGGCGAAGGCTTCGCCCGTGCCATCGCGACCGGCGCCGGCGGGCATGTCGAACCGGTCACCGTCACCGGGCCCGTAGGACGGCCCGTCACGGCGCATATCGGCTGGGCGGGCGGCGCGCTGGCCGGGACGGCGATCATCGAGATGGCCTCGGCCGCGGGCCTGCGCCTGGTGCCGCGCGACATGCGCGATCCGCTCGCCACCAGCACGCGCGGGGTGGGTGAGCTGATCCGTGCGGCGCTCGATCGCGGCGCGCGCCGACTGTTGATCGGCTGCGGCGACAGCGGGACCAACGACGCCGGTGCAGGGATGGCGCAGGCCCTGGGCTATCGCATGCTGGATGCCGCAGGGGACGAACTCCAGCCCGGTGGCGCGGCGCTCGCGTGGCTGGAACGGATCGACGCGACGGGGCGCGACCGGCGGCTCGATGGGTTGCCCGTGATGGTCGCGTGCAACACGCGGGTGATGCTGACCGGATCGGATGGCGTGGCGCGGCGCTTCGGCCCGCAGAAGGGTGCGAGCCCCGAAGCGGTGCGCCGTCTCGAAGCTGGGCTCGCGACGTTCGCGGCGGTGGCGGCGCGCGACCTCGGGGTGCGGGGACTGCCGGCGCTGCCGGGCGCCGGTGCGTCTGGTGGGCTCGGAGCCGGTCTGCATGCGCTGCTCGGCGCGCGGCTGCGTCCCTGGCAGGAGGTGGTGCTGGACGGCCTCGCCCTCGATCGCGAGATCGCCGCGGCCAACCTGGTGGTCACGGCGGAGGGCGGCATCGATGAGCAGACCGTGCAGGGCAAGGTGCCGGGAATCGTGGCGGTGCGGGCGCGCGCACATGGCGTGCCCGTGATCGCGCTCGCCGGGTCGGTCGGCGCAGGCTACGAGGCGGTGCATGCGGCCGGGATCGATGCCGTGGCATCAACGCTCGGCCAAGCGGTGCCGCTCGACGAGGCGATCGCGCGCGCGCCCGCCGACATCGCCCGGACGGCGGAACAGGCGATGCGCACGGTGATGGTCGGGATGTCGATGGCGGGCCGGTGCAGGGACAGCCAGTCGCGCTGCGCCGCCTAGAGCGGCATTGGCTCGCAGCAACGGCGCTGGCCTTCTGCTTCCGCGAGCATCTTCACCCGATCAGATGAGTCCATCTGATCCGGATCTGGTCTAACGCTTCAGCGTCATCCGCCCGACAACGAAGCCGAAGGCGAAGGTGCCGAGCAGTATGGCGCCGATATCCCCCACCATCGCATGCGCCAGCGGCAGCCCGACCAACAGCGCGAGGGTGAAGCCGCCGATGAAGACCCAGCGCCGCGCCGCCGGGCCCATCGATGCCCAGCGGCCGCCCTTGCGCGCGCGGCCGGCCTTGGCGGGGCGCGCCTTCGCGCCCGCACGGCCACTCACGGCGCCGGGCCGAGCAGCCCGCCGGCCTCCGCGCGTTCGTACAGACGGCCGATCAGCGTGGCGAAGGCAGGGTCCACGGCGATCGCCGGGTCCATGCGTGGTGCGGTGTCGGCGCGGGTGACGCCGTGCTCGCGCCAGGCGATGCCGCCGGACAGCACGTTCTGCAGGAAGCCCTGCATGCGGTCGCAGGCCATGGCGAAACGGGATTCGGGTGTCTCCCCGGCCTCGAATTCCTCCCACAGCGCGCGCAGACGGGCGCCGAGGTCGGGCGGCAGCAGGGAAAACACCGTCTCGGCGGCCGCGGCCTCGCGCGCGGCCTGGGTGGCGCGACCGGCGGCGTCGTAGGCGAAGGTGTCGCCGGCCTCGATCTCCACCAGGTCGTGGATCGCCACCATCATCAGCGCGCGGCCGAGGTCGAGCGGCCCTGCCACATCCTGGTGCAGCAACGTGGCGATCAGCGCGAGGGACCAGCAATGCTCCGCGCTGTTCTCGCGCCGCGTCGCGCCATCGGGCAGCACCACGCGCCCACGGCGTTCGACCGACTTCAGCCGGTCGGCGAGTGCGAGGAAGCCCAGGATCGCGTCGGCGCGCTCAGCCTGCATCGCGGCCCAGCGTCTGCATCAATTCGCGCCATTCGCGCTTCGACATGCCGGAGGCTTCCTGCGTCACCGCCTCGCCGGCCATCATGCGCCTGACGATGCCCATCATCTGCGCTGAGAGCGTGACGGCCCCCAGCCGGTAGTCGCGGAACGCCTCATAGGCGATCGGGCACCAGGCCTTCACGCTCTCCAGCATCGCCTCGGCATAGACGCGGATCTCGTACTGCGCGTGCGCATCGGCGCGCAGCGACAAAAAGTGCAGCAGGTTGTGCAGGTCGGTCTTCCAGTACCACTGCGTATAGGCGTTGAGCGTGAGGTTCATGCGCGCCAGTTCGCGCGCCAGGCCCTGGCGGGACGGGTCGCGCGGCGTGCCCTGGTCGTCCTCGTTCAGCATCTCGAGGTAGTGGTCGTAGTTGCGCGTCGCGTCCTCGCGCAGCAGGTCGAGCACGCGCGCGGCCTCGGCCCCTTCCAGGATGTCGCCGCGGCCCTGGCGGTTCACCACCGCCTGCGCGGCGAGCTGGTCGGGAGCGGGGATGTAGAATTCGCGGTCGAGGATCGAATAGCGCGCGGAATACTCGTTCACGTTGGCGGTGCGATGGCGGATCCACTGACGCGCCACGAAGATCGGCAGCTTCACGTGGTACTTGATCTCGCACATCTCGAAGGGCGTGGAGTGGCGGTGCCGCATCAGGTAGCGGATCAGCCCGCGATCCTCGTTCGCCGCGCGGGTGCCGCGGCCGTAGCTGACGCGGGCCGCCTGCACGATGGCGGCATCGTCGCCCATGTAGTCGACCACGCGCACGAATCCGTGGTCGAGCACGGGCAGGGCTTCGAACAGCATGGCCTCGAGCGCGGGCACGCTCGGGCGGCGCGTGCGGCCCTCGGCGGCGCGTGCGGCCGCGATGTCCTGCTGCTGTTCGCTGGTCAGCGCCATGCATCCCCCGTCGCGACTCGTGGCCGCCGTGACTCCGTTCCCGCCGGCTATAGGCGGGGCGGGCGGCGCATTCCATAGGCCCGGGCCGCGCCCAAGGCAGGGGCAGAACGCCCGCAAACTGGGCGACGCAAGGCCGCCGACAGCCTGGCCCATGCGAATTCAGGCAATCACGGGCTTGAGCCCTGCATTCCACGGGCTCAGCGTGACTGCATGAGTGAAACATCCGCCGCGGGCCCGGCCGGCCCAGCCGCCGGCCAGCAGGTACCCAGCGGCCCGCTACCGAGGCTGCTCGGCCTGCCGCTCGCGCTGCTGCGCCGCGGCGTGGAGATCATCCTGATCCTGCTTCTGGCGGCGATGTTCGGCTCGGTGCTGGCGCAGATCGCCGGGCGCTACGCGTTCAACTTCTCGATCGCCTGGGCCACCGAATTCGCCAGCTACGCGCAGATCTGGATGGTGCTGCTGGGGGCCGGGTACGCCATGCGGACAAGGCTGCATGTGTCGATCGACACGCTGGTGGCGGCATTGCCGCCGCTGCTCGGCCGCCTGGTCATGGTGCCGATCCTCGGCTTGTGCCTGTGGTTCCTGTGGGTGGTGTGGGAAGGCGGGTGGCTGCTGCTGGAGATCGGGCAGATCCAGACCAGTGCCGGGCTCGGCGTGCCGATGACCGTGCCCTATGCGGCGCTGCCGGCGAGTGCGGCCTACCTCGCGCTCGAGACGCTGATCGCCATGGGGGGCGTCATCATCGGGCGCGCGCCGGTCGCGACCGGTGGCGGCGTGAGGCTCGACTGATGGCGCTCACCTTCGGATCCTTCCTGTTTCTGCTCCTGGCCGGCGCACCGATGGTCTTCGTGCTGGGGGTGGCCGGCGCGCTGACCCTCGCGATCGACGGCACCACGCCGCTGGTCGTGGTGGCGCAGCGGCTGTTCAACGGGCTCGATTCCTTCCCGCTGCTGGCCATTCCCTTCTTCGTGCTGGCCGGCATCATCATGGAACAGGGCGGCATAGCGCGCGCCATCGTGGAACTCGCCACCGCGCTGGTCGGCTGGATTCGCGGCAGCCTGTTGATGGTCGCCACCGTCACGGCCACGGGGCTGTCGGCCATATCGGGGTCGGGCAGCGCGGATACCGCAGCCATCTCCTCCATCCTGATGCCGGAGATGAAGCGGCGCGGCTACGACCTGGACTATGCGACCGTCACGGTGGCCTCGGCCGGCGCGCTCGGGCCGATCATCCCGCCTTCGATCATCATGGTGGTGCTGGCGATGATCTCCGACCTGTCGGTCGGCGCGATGTTCCTGGGCGGCGTCATCCCCGGACTGATCGCCGCGGCGGGGCTGCTGCTCGGGCATTGGCTCTATACCGGGCGCGAGCCGGCGCGCTACGCGGATGCGGAGCCCTTCCGCTGGCCGCGCCTCGGCGCCGCCTTCCGCCAGGCGCTGCCGGCGTTGTCGATGCCGGTGATCGTCGCCGGCGGCATCATAGGCGGCGTCGTGACGCCGACCGAGGCGGCCGCGCTCGCGGTGCTGGCCGGGCTTCTGATCGGCGGCTTCGTGTATCGCGAACTGCGCTGGCGCGACCTGCCGGCGATGATGCTCAAGACCGCCGGCATCTCGGCCGCGGTGATGATCATCATCGGCACCGCGTCGATCTTCTCCTGGCTGGTCGCCATCCAGAACGTACCGGCGATGCTGGCAGACTGGTTCCAGGGCCATGTCGGATCGGCATGGGCCTTCCTGCTGCTGGTGAACGTCCTGCTGCTGGTGGTGGGGATGTTCATGGAGAGCATCTCCGCGATCCTCATCCTGATGCCGGTGCTGATGCCGATCGCGACCTCGCTCGGCATCGACCCGCTGCATTTCGGCATCGTGGTCACGCTGAACCTGTCGATCGGGCTCATCACGCCGCCTTATGGCATCTGCCTGTTCGTCGCCTGCACCGTGGCAGGCCGCAACGTGATGCAGGCGGCGCGGCTGGTCTGGATCCCGCTGATTCCGCTGATCCTGATGCTGCTGCTGTGCACCTACGTGCCGGAGGTCGTGCTCTGGCTCCCCCGCGCCCTGCTGTGAAGGAACCACACCCATGATGCTGCGCCGACGCCACCTGCCGCTGCTCGCGACCCCGTTCATCGCCAACGCCGCCCATGCGCAGACCGTTACGCTGCGCGCCGCCCACACCAATGCGGTGGGCGAGGTGCAGGACGAGGGCCTGAAGGTGATGGATCGCCGCCTGCGCGAACTCACCTCGGGCCGGCTGGGCCTCCAGATCTTCCCGAACGGTCAGCTCGGCAACGAATTGCCGATGATCGAGGGCGTGGCACTCGGCACCATCGACCTGGCGGTACCCTCGCACGCCGCCTTCGCGAACTTCATCAAGGAATTTCAGCTTTTCGACATGCCCTACCTGGTGCGGGACTATGCGCACCTCGAAAAGATCGCGACCACCGCACCGCTGATGGAGGAACTGGGCGTCGCATCGCGCGCGCGGAACTTCCGCTTCCTGTCGCTGTATTCCTCCGGCATTCGTCACCTGATGACGCGCACGGCGGTGCCGGACATGGCCGCGCTGCGCGGCAAGAAGATCCGCACCCAGCAGAACCCGGTGCATGTCGCCGCCTTCAACGCCTTCGGGGCGAACGCCACGCCGTTGGCCTATGGCGAATTGTACGGCGCGCTGCAGACCGGCGTGGTGGATGGCGCCGAGGCCGCCTACACGAACTTCGTCGGCCAGAAATTCTATGAAGTGGCGCCGAACTTCACCCTGGTCGGCTGGCTGGCGCTGACCGCGCCGGTCGTGATGTCGGAACGGCGCTACCAGGCGTTGGCGCCGGACCTCCGCGCGGCGGTGGACCGGGCCGCAATGGAATCCGCTGTCTTCGAGCGCAACCTGGTGGTCGAGGGCGAAGCCACGCTCCACGCCCAGGCCGAGCGCGCCGGTGCCAAGATCAGCACGCCCGACAAGGCGCCCTTCCAGCAGGCGGCACAGCCGCTCTATGCGCGCTTCCTGTCGACCGACGCGGACCGCCGGCGCCTCGCTGCCGTGCAGGCCCTGACCTGAAGGAGGCACCCCCATGGCCAACAGTATGATGGCCTGGCGCGCCGCGGCCGCCAGGCGCGGGTTGACGGTGCGGGACCTCGCCCCCGCCATCGGTGTCGAGATCGGCGGCATCGACCTGACCGCGCCGGAGGATGCGGAAATCACCGCCATCATCCGCGCCGCCTGCGTCGATCGCACACTGCTACTGCTGCGCGACCAGCAGGCGCTGACCACGGCGGGCTATGTCGATTTCACGCGTCGCTTCGGCACCAACCTCGACATCCATTCGCGCCAGGACCTGTGCGTGCCGGGCCATCCGGAGATCTTCGTGGTCGGCAACGTGGTCGAGGGCGGCCGGGCGGCCGGTGCCGTCAAGGTCGGCATGAACTGGCACACCGACCACTATCACCTCGAACACCCTGGCCTGTTCACATTCCTGCATGCCATCGAGATCCCGCCCACCGCCGGCGAGACCAGCTACGCCAACGGCATCGCCGCCTGGGACGCGATGCCCGAAGCCCTGCGCGCACGCATCGACGGCCTTCAGGTGTTGCACAGCCGGAAGCGCCTGTTCCGCGAACTGTTCCCCGACGCCACCGAGGCACAGGTCGAGGCGGAGGGGGAAAAGTACCCCGACGTGATCCACCCCCTGGTCCGCACGCATCCGGAATCCGGCCGGCGCGGCCTGTTCCTCGGCGGCGAATGGGGCTCGATCATCCAGGGCCTGCCGGAGGCAGACGCGCGGGCGGTGTTCGAGGAGGTCCTGGCCCACCTCATCCGCCCGGACTTCGTCTACAAGCACGCCTGGCGGCCAGGCGACCTGCTGATGAGCGACAACCGCTGCAGCCTGCATCGCGCCTCGGAATGGGACGAGAGCCAGCACAAGCGCCGCCTGCACCGCATCATCCTGGTGGACGACACCCGCCCGGTCTGACTTCGCGCCGGGCGCGTCCCGGTGCAGCATGGCGGCATCCAGCCCCGGAGCCGCCATGTCCGCCCTCGACGCCATCCGCCGCCACCACGCAGCCCTCGCCGAGATCCGCCGCGACCTGCATGCGCACCCGGAACTCGGCATGGCGGAGCACCGGACGGCCGAGGTCGTGGCGCGCGAATTGGAATCGCTGGGCATCGAGGTGCATCGCGGCGTGGGCGGCACCGGCGTGGTGGGCGTGCTCCGCAACGGTTCCGGCAACCGTGCCATCGGCCTGCGCGCCGACATGGACGCGCTGCCGATCCAGGAACCCGCTGACATGCCGTTCCGCAGCACCACGCCCGGCGTGATGCATGCCTGCGGTCATGACGGGCACACGACCATGCTCCTGGGTGCGGCGCGCTACCTGGCCGAGACGAAGAACTTCGACGGCATCGTCCACTTCATCTTCCAGCCTGGCGAGGAAGGCTGCGGTGGCGCGCTGGCCATGCTGGCGGATGGGCTGTTCGAACGCTTCCCCTGCGATGCCATCTTCGGCATGCACAACCGCCCCGGCATGCCGATCGGCCAGTACGGCATCCGCCCGGGGCCGACCGCAGCCGGCGGCGCCTTCTTCGACATCGCGGTGTCCGGCAAGGGCGCGCACGGTGCGCGCCCGGAAGCGAGCATCGACCCGGTGCTGGCCGCCTGCCACATCACGAGCGCGCTGCAATCCATCGTCAGCCGCACGCTCAGCCCGCGCGACCCTGCGGTGGTCAGCGTGACCAAGGTGATCGGCGGCGAGGCCTACAACGTCATCCCCGAGACCGCGACCATCTCCGGCACCGCGCGCTTCTTCACCCGCGAGGTCGGCACCCAGATCGAGGCCGCGATGCGTCGCGTGGCCGAGGGTGTCGCCGCCGGCTTCGGCGCCACCGCCACCACCGACTGGCGCCTGATCTTCGCGCCCACCATCAACGACCCCGCGCAGACCGAAGCCTATGCCGAGGCTGCCGCCGACCTGGTCGGGGCCGACAAGGTGGCCCGCGACAACCCGCCCGGCATGGGCTCCGAGGACTTCTCCTTCATGATGGAGCGCGTCCCGGGCGCCTATATCCATGTCGGCAACGGCGATGGCGCGATGCCCCACAACCCGCGTTACGCCTTCAATGACGACGCAATCCCCTATGGTGCCGCGCTCTATGCCCGCGTGGTCGAACGCGGCCTGTCGCGCGGGTGACGCGATACCCCTCGATATCCCGCGCGCGGCGCGCTATATGTGCTGTGTCACCTCGGTGACTATGGCGATAAACGGCGTATGGAATAAGTGTTGCGGACCCGGGGGCGGTACCCGGCGCCTCCACCAATCACCCGCCTTATCAGCGGCCGATGGGGGCGAAACAGGCTCGACGCGCACGGTAAAGATCCGTCTTTTGCCCGGCATGGTACCGCCGTCATCGGACCAAATCACAAGTGCCAACGATAACGGTCGCGAGACCGTGGCGCTCGCTGCCTAGAGATAGGTAAGCGCGGTCCGGGGGGCACCGGGCAACAGAAGCCCCCCACTTCTCCTTGGCAATCCGCCTATCCCTGCGTAGATGGCAGCCATGAGCGACGATGCAGCCCCGCCAGAAAGCCTGATGCCCTACGATTCCTGGGCGGAGGAAGCATTGCGCGAGGTGGCGATCCGTGCCCTGGAACACGCTGCCGCCCACGGCCTGCCCGGCGAACACCATTTCTACCTGACCTTCCGCACGGACCATCCGGGTACGACGGTCCCGGGGCACCTCAAGGCGCGCTATCCGCAGGAGATCACGATCGTCCTGCAACACCAGTTCGAGGACCTGCTGATCGACCGCGCCGCGCAGCGCTTCGCGGTGACCCTGTTCTTCGGCGGCGTGCCGTCCCGCCTGGTGGTGCCCTTCGGCGCGCTGACCATGTTCCACGACCCGCAGGTGCGCTTCGGCCTGCGCTTCCCGGTGACCGGCGCCGACCTTCCCGCCTTCGTCGACGACGCCGCCGACGAGGAAGCGCCCGCGCCGGAACCCGAGGCCCCGCCCGTCCCCGCGGCGCCGGCGCAGGTCGTCAGCCTCGACGCCTTCCGCCGCAAGACGTAGGTCTGGACCCAGGCGCCGGGGGCCGAGGCTTTCGGTCGCCTACAAGGCTGGAGCCCCCCGAAGCACGGTCCTGTGTCCGTCGAGCGTTGCGCTGCCGGCCCGCAGCTCGGATTTGCGCATCCTGACAGCCTCCGTTCGAGCAGACCTCGTCCGGGTGCATGTGGATGCTCGACAACGCCACGGGCTGGAGCCTGCGCATCGAGCCTTCGCGAACGGAACAGGATCGGCGCGTGGTGGCGGTTGGCGCGCTCCGCTTGGCTGCGCTAGATGCCCGCATGCGCGCCGGTTCGGCGCGCCCGGAGACCGCGCATGACCCCGCCGCTCGATGATGCCGCGCCCGCCCGCCCCGAGGGCTTCGCCTTCCGCACCATGTTCCCGCTCGGCGAGGACACCGCGCCGTACCGCCGCCTCGACATCGGCGGCGTCTCCACCATCGAGGTGGACGGCAAGCGCGTGCTTAAGGTGAAGCCCGAGACACTGACGGAGCTCGCCCGCGCCGCCTGCCGGGACGTCTCCCACCTGCTGCGCCCGGGCCATCTGCAGCAGCTGGCAAAAATCCTGAAGGACCCCGAGGCATCCGCGAACGACCGCTTCGTCGCGCTCGACCTGCTGAAGAACGCGAACATCGCCGCCGGCGGCGTGCTGCCCATGTGCCAGGATACCGGCAACGCGATCGTCTTTGGCAAGAAGGGCCAGCGCGTCTGGGTCGAGGGCGACGAGGAGGAGGCGCTCTCCTTCGGCGTGGCCCGCACTTACACCGAGACCAACCTGCGCTATTCCATGATGGCGCCGGTCGGCATGTTCGACGAGGTAAATTCCGGCAACAACATGCCGGTCGAATTCTCGATCATGGCGCAGCCCGGCGAGCACCACGCCGACGAGATGCACCTGATGTTCATCCTCAAGGGCGGCGGATCGGCCAACAAGACCTTCCTGTTCCAGCAGACCCGCGCGGTGCTGAACAAGCCGAAGCTGCTCGCGTTCCTGGAAGAAAAGATCAAGACGCTCGGCACCTCCGCCTGCCCGCCCTATCACCTGTCGATCGTGATCGGCGGCACCTCGGCCGAGATGAACCTCAAGACCGTGAAGCTGGGGTCCACGCGCTGGCTCGATGCGCTGCCCACGCGCGGCGACAAGTCCGGCCACGCCATCCGAGACCCGGAGCTGGAAGCCGAGATCCACAAGCTTACGCAGAACCTCGGCATCGGCGCGCAGTTCGGCGGCAAGTATTTCTGCCACGACGTGCGCGTGATCCGCCTGGCGCGCCACGGCGCCTCGCTGCCCATCGGCATTGGCGTGTCGTGCTCCGCCGACCGGCAGATCAAGGCGAAGATCACGGCCGAGGGCGTGTTCCTGGAAGAACTGGAACGCGACCCCGCGCAGTACCTGCCCGAGCACACCGAGGACATCCTGGGCGGCGAGATGGTGAAGATCGACCTCAACCAGCCGATGGACCAGATCCGCGCGACGCTCTCGCGCTACCCGGTGAAGACCCGCGTCTCGCTGACCGGCACCATGGTCGTTGCTCGCGACATCGCGCATGCCAAGCTGCAGGAACGCCTCGATGCCGGGCAGGGCCTGCCGCAATACATCAAGGACCACCCGGTCTATTACGCCGGCCCGGCGAAGACGCCGGCGGGCTATGCCACGGGCTCCTTCGGCCCGACCACGGCCGGGCGCATGGACAGCTACGTCGAGGCCTTCCAGGCCGCCGGCGGGTCCTTCGTGATGCTGGCCAAGGGCAACCGATCGAGGGCCGTGCTGAACGCCTGCAAGAAATACGGCGGCTTCTACCTGGGATCGGTCGGCGGGCCCGCTGCGCGGCTCGCGCAGGACTGCATCCGCAAGGTCGAGGTGCTGGAATACCCGGAGCTCGGCATGGAGGCGGTGTGGCGCATCGAGGTCGAGGATTTCCCCGCCTTCATCGTGGTGGATGACAAGGGCAACGATTTCTACGAAGGCCTGGAATGAGCGGCCGGCTGCCCGCGCGCTTCGCGCTGCCGGTCACCGGCTTCATCCTGTCCGGGATCATGACGATCATCATCTCCGGCGTGTCGACCTTCATGGCGTTGGGCTTTTCGCTCATGGCGCTGGGCGCCTGGCCGATCGCCTGGATCAGCTCTTGGATCATCGCCTTCCCCACCGTGCTGGTGGTGCTGCCGATCGTGCGGCGCATGGTCTCGCGCATCGTGGCGACACCCTGATGCTGGCGCTGCGCCCCAACTGCGAATGCTGCGGGTGCGACCTGCCGCCCGACAGCCGCGCGGCGCTGATCTGCTCCTTCGAATGCACCTGGTGCACCGATTGCGCGTCCACGCGCCTGCCCGGCGGGCTGTGCCCCAATTGCGGCGGCAACCTGGTGCCGCGGCCGATCCGTCCGGCCGCCAAGCTGGAGAAGTTCCCGGCCAGCACGGAGCGTATCCACCGCCCCGACCGCTGCGGCGGCGCCACCATCGCCTGACGGCAGCGCCGTGCCGGAACACATCCGCCTGATCGGCGTCGGCGCCAATGGCGCCCTCGGCATCATCTTCGGCTTCTTCACCCGTCTTCATGCTCGCCGAGGGACGGGTGGCGGTCGCGATCTTCTTCGCGCTGATCACCGCAACCGCCACGTTCAGCTCCTACGTGATCCGCAAATCGGCCGAAATCATCGCCCTGCAGGTGTCGCAGCAGGCCGATCTGCAACGCCAGCTCGCGGCATCGCAACCGCCTCCGGACCAGCAGGAACCACCGCCATGACCGAACGCCGCCTCATCTCCTCCGGCTCGAAGTTCGAGGACCAGATCGGCTACTCCCGCGCCGTCGTCATCGGCGACGACATCTGGGTCTCGGGCACTACCGGCTACGACTACGCCACGATGACCATCCAACCGGACGTCGTGGCGCAATGCGATCAGACGTTCCGAAACATTGCAGCCGCGCTTGACCAGGCCGGCGCCAGGCTCGACGACGTGGTCCGAGTGTTGTTCATCGTGCCGGACCGCGCCGACTGGGAACCCTGCTGGCCGGTGGTGAAGCGCTACCTGGGTCGCGCCAAGCCTGCCTCCACCCTAATCCACGCCGGGCTGCAGACCGACGCGATGAAGATCGAGATCGAGGTCACAGCCCGCCGCCGCGGGTGAGGCAACCCGGCCAATCACGCGGCGTTACCCTTCGCGGCAATCCTGCCCCACCACGGCCGCAAGTCGTGGCGAGGGTCGGTGCGACGGGCCTCCCGGCCCTGAGAAGGAGACTGCACATGACGACACGCCGCGGCCTTTTCACCCTGCTCGCCGGTCTCGGCGCGACGGCGGCCGGCTTTGCCCTGCCCAGCCCCGCCGCGGCGCAGAGCATCACGTTGAATATCGGCCCGCCCCCGCCGCCCGCCTATGCCCGCCGCCCGCCGCCGCCGCGCCGCGGGCGTGTCTGGGTGGACGGCCATTACCGCTGGAACGGCCGGCGCTATGTCTGGCGGGAGGGCTACTGGCAGCGCAGCCGCCAGGGGCGCTCCTATGCCCAACCGCGCTGGGACCAGGATGGCGACCGCTGGCGCTACAGCCCCGGGCGCTGGAACTGACACGATCGGCGCGGGTGACATCCCGCGCCGCGGGCGCTCCCGCCTCCTCCGCTCGCCCTGGCACGCGGCCACACCTCTAGCCTTTTGTTTTCGCGAGCATCTTCAGCGGATCAGATGATTCCATCCGATCGGGAATTGCTCTAGACGGCGGCAGACCCCCTCCTGCCCGGAGCTGACATGCGCTTTGCCGTGGATCGACTCGACCACCTCGTCGTCACCTGCCGGGACGTCACCATCTCGGCCTCCTGGTACCAGCGCGTGCTGGGCATGGAGGTCGAGGAATTCGGCCCGCACAACCGCACCGCGCTGAAGTTCGGCGGCCAGAAGATCAACCTCCGCCCAGTCGAGGCCACACAGCAGGAGTGGTGGACGGGCACCGCCGGCGGCATCCCAGGCACCGCGGACCTCTGCTTCATCGTCACCGTGGATGCCGAGCAGGTGGCCGCGCACCTGCAACGCTGCGGCGTCGCCATCGCCCAGGGCCCGGTCGCCAAGGACGGCGCGCTCGGCCCCATCACCTCGGTCTATTGCCGCGACCCGGACGGCAACCTGATCGAGATCGCCACCTACGGGCAGGCGCCCTGACGCCCCATATCGGTGGCATGACCGCCACGCGCACGGAAACCGACAGCCTCGGCACCATCGAGATCCCGGCCGACCGCTATTGGGGCCCGCAGACCGAACGCGCCCGGCGGCTGTTCCGCATCGGCCAGGACCGCTTCCTGCCCGGCGTGATCCGCGCGCAGGGCCTGCAGAAGTGGTGCGCGGCGGAAGCCAACCGTCGCCTCGGCGAATTGCCCGACGACATCGCCGCCGCCATCAAGGCCGCCGCGGCCGAGGTCGAATTCGGCACGCGCGACGCCGACTTCCCGCTGCCCATCTGGCAGACCGGCAGCGGCACCCAGACCAACATGAACGCAAACGAGGTCATCGCGAACCGCGCGAACGAGATGCTGGGCCAGCCGCTCGGCAGCCGCGCACCTGTGCATCCGAACGACCACGTGAACCGCGGCCAGTCCTCGAACGACAGCTTCCCCACCGTCATGCACCTCGCCGCGATCGAGGCCATGGAACGCGACCTCAAGCCCGGCCTCGCAGCGTTGCGCGCCTCGCTCGAAACGCGCGCCGCGGCCTGGGCCGGCATCGTGAAGGTCGGCCGCACGCACATGATGGATGCGGTGCCGGTCACCCTCGGGGGCGAATTCGCCACCTGGGCGCGCCAGGTGGCCAACGGCCGGCACCGGGTGCGCGACACCATGCCGCGAATGCGCCTCCTGCCGCAGGGCGGCACCGCCGCCGGCACGGGCCTCAACCGCCATCCCGACTTCGACCGGCTGTTCTGCGAGATCGCATCCGAGCGGGCCGGCACCCGCGTCAGCCCCAACCCCGACAAATCGGAGGGCATGGCCGCGCACGACGCCTTCGTGGAACTCCACGGCGCGCTCAACACCATCGCCGTGTCGCTGATGAAGATCGCCAACGACATCCGCCTGTTGGGCAGCGGCCCGCGCGCCGGGATCGCGGAACTGGTCATCCCCGCCGATGGCCTGTCGAGCAGCATCATGCCGGGCAAGACCAACCCGACCCAGGCCGAGGCCCTGACCATGGTCTGCGCCCGCGTCATGGGCAACCAGACCACCGTCACCATCGCCGGCAGCCAGGGCCACCTGGAACTGAACGTCTACAAGCCGGTGATCCTGCACGCCGTGCTGGAAAGCTGCGTGCTGCTGGGCCAGGCGGCACGGTCCTTCGCCGTGAACCTCGTGGACCTGCTCGAACCCAATACGGCGCGCATCGCCGACAACCTCGCGAAGTCGCTGATGCTGGTGACGGCGCTGAACCCGCATATCGGCTACGACCGCGCGGTGCAGGTGGCGAAGCTTGCCCTGGCGGAGGACCTCACGCTGCGCGACGCGGCCGCGCGGCTCGGCTTCGTGACACCCGAGGATTTCGACCGCTGGGTACGGCCCGAGGCCATGCTGCACCCCGGCGGCGGCGCATGAAGCCACATCTCGCGAAGCGATCCTTCAGCCTCGCGGGGCACCGCACCTCGGTCGCGCTGGAACCCGCCTTCTGGGCCGCCTTGACCGCGGCCGCTGCGAACCGCGGGCTCAGCCTCGCCGCGCTGGTGGCGGAACTGGACGCGAACCGCGCGCCGGGCACGCCGCTCGCAAGCACGCTGCGCGTCTTCGCACTGGGCGCGCATCGCGCGGGCTGACGCCAACGGCACGAGCGTCTGACTCGCGCCAAGCATCCGCATGGCCGCCGCGCGCAGTCGCTCAAGCCCAGAAACCTGGCGGTTTCCGCGTCACGCCGCAGGAGTGTCTCCGGCATGACGCATCCGACGGCCGGCAAAGCCGATACGAACTCGGCCGCCGGCATGATGTACTACCGCTCCGCCATCCAGCGCGCCCAGGCCGCGGTCTCGGGCTGACGGCGGGGCGTGTCGGCAGGCCCGGTGACGCGCAGGCCGATCGGCGGCGCCTCGGCCGGCCCGGGCTGCACCAGGAAGCGCAAATCCACCGCGCCTCGGGCCACATCCAGACTGCCTTCGATGCTGCCCGTCGCCCCACCCTCGGCCACCACGCGCACGCCATCCAGCGTCACCACGCCGCCGCTGGCGCGCCAGCCGCCTTCCAGCCTGTCGACCTCGGTGGCACCGCCGCCCAGCGCCTCGCGCAGCGCCACCTCGCCGGCGGCGGTATCGTCGCGCGCGGCGGCGCTGGCGGCGGCCCCCAGCGCGACGCCCGCCAGGACGCCATCCGCGATCGCGAAGCGCCCTTCGCCCGCCAGCGTCGCGAGCAGCGCCGCCGGCGCATTGCCATTGGCGGAAAAGCGCCCCTGCGCCTCGATTGTGCCGGAGGCGATGTCGAAGGGCGTGCCGAACAGCGGCCCGGCCAGCGCCGCGCCCGCGATGCCGAGCGCGCCCGAGACCACCGGCGGAGCCGCCGCCGCATCCACCGCGATGCGCCCGTCGAGCCGTCCGCCGCTCCAGACGGCACGGATCTCCTCGAGCCCGAGCCGCCCCTCGGTCAGCAGGAGGCGGGTCGCCAGGTCCCGCAGCACCGGCAGGTCCGGTACCACCACCTCGCCGGCCTCGAGCGCGAGTTCCGCATCGAAGGTCCCCAGCGCGCCGAAGGGCAGCAGGTCGGTCCCGCGCAGCGCCAGGCCGGGCAGCGGCAGGCGCTCGGCCGCGATGCGCCCGGCAATCCGCGGCCGCGCGCCACCCAGCGCCAGCGCCAGGCTGCCGCGCGCGCGCAGCCCGCCCGCGACCAGGTCGAGGCTGTCGGCCGTGATCCCCGCCCCGCCCGCGGTGGCCGTGGTGATCAGCGAGAAGGACCCCTCCCCGAGCCAGGCCGGCGGCGCCTGCGCGCCCAGCAGCATCAGCAACCGCGGCGCACCGGGATGGCGCAGCGTGACATTCCCGGTCATCTGCGCCAGCGCCGCGTTCAGGCTGCCCTGCCCTTCGGCGCGCAATTCGCCCAACTCGCCCTCGGCCGTCAGCGCCAGCGCATCGAGCGGCCCGCCGCCGGCCACGCGCAGGCGCAGCGGCAGCGCGGCCAGCCCCTGCGGCAAGGCCGGCGTGACCAACGCCGCAAGCCCGGTCGCCGTGGCCGCGGTGACCTCGAGGCTCATATCCGCCAGGCGCGGCGCGGCACCGAGAACGACACCACCGGCCAGGCTGACATCCGCCCCGCCGACGCGCGCGGCCGCGCGGCGCAGGCCGATGCGCCCGCCTTCCACCACGGCGTCGATCGCCGCGCGTTCCGCCGTGCCGCCGCCCCAGTCCAGCACGTCGGCCGCGATGCGCAGGTTGGCATCGAAGGCGGGTGGGGCGCGCAGCGCCTCGGTCCAGCCGCCGGCCGGCGGCGCCAGCATATCGAGGTCAATGCGGTCGAAGGTGAGGCCAAGCCCCAGCGCCGGCCGCGCGCCGAAGCGCAGCACGCCCGCGCCGCTGACGCGCGCGTTGCCGACCGTCGCCGCAAGTTCCGGCACGCTCACCTGTGCGGCATCCAGTTCGACCCGCGCATGGCCCTCGAAGGCGCGCAGCGCCGCGGCGCCGAAGCGCTCGACCGGCAGGCCGAAGGCGCCGGCGCTGGCCCGCAGGCTGGGTCCCGCGAAGCGCAGCGCGAGGTCGAGCCGCTGGCCCTGCGTGGCACCCGACCCTTCGACCTGCGCGTCGCCGGGCAACAGCGCCGCGAGGTCGGTCAGCGTCAGGCGCGGCCCTTCGCGGAACACGCCGCCCCGCAGGCGCCGCAGCGTCTGCCCGGCGAAGGACGCCGCGTCGGCGGAGATGTCGAGCCCCATCGGCAGCGGCGGCGCCGCGGCACTGCGCAGCGCGGCGATCCAGGCATCGAGGTCGAGCCGCGCCAGCGCCAGCGCCATGTCGAGCCGCGGCACCGGCGCGAAGCGGAAGGTCGCCGCCGCCCGCCCGGTCACGCCCGCGAGGTCGAGCGCGAGGTCGTCCGCCGCCGCCAGTTCCGCCGTCACCACCAGGCGCCCCGTCGCGCGGAAAGGCCCGGGTGCCGAGGCGATCAGCACCGCGAGATCCGGCCCCGCCGCCTCGACCCGTCCTTCGAAGCCGCCCTCGGCCACCACCACGCCGCGCGCTGTGGCCCCGGCCCCCTGCAGCGCAAGCGTGACATCGAGCGTCGCCGCGCCATCGAAGCCGGGGCGGCCCAGCACCGCCTCGAAGCGCACCGGGGCACCCTGCCAGGTGAAGCTGCCCTCGGTACGCACGGCATCGAGCGGCCCCGGCGCGGCGAGGCGCGCCGCCACGCCCTCGAACACGGCCCCGCCGATCGCGACGCGGCTGTTCTCGATGCGCGCGTCGAAGTCGACCAGCCAGGGCGGCGGGCGCAGCGCGCCGATGCTCGCCGGCGGCCAGGGCAAGCGGATATCGGCGCCGACCAGCACCAGGTCGCGCGGTTCCAGGCGGCCCACCAGCAGCGGCAGCAGCCCCAGCCGGAGCCGGAGCGCGCGCGCCGAGACGCCGATCGCATCGCCCTCGGTCGCATCGATCTGCACGGCCGCGGCCTCGACCATCGGCTGCGGCAACAGCGTCAGGCGCAGCGGCCCGCCCAGCGTCACGCTGCGGCCGAGCCGCGCCGAGGCGATCGCGGCGACACGCTCACGCTGCGCCTCGCCATCGATCAGTCGTGGACCGACCCAGGCCAGGGCGACCAGCGCCAGCGGCAGCAGGAGCAGCGCGAAGGCAGCGCGGCGCGTCACGCGGTGGGCGCGCCCCAGCCACCGCCGCCCGGCGTCTCGAGGCCAAAGACATCCCCAGGCTGCAGGCTGGCGCGGTCGCTCCCGCGCAGCACCTGTACGCCGCCGTCGACGCGCTCCACCCATTGCCGGCCGGCGGCGCCGTCGGCGCCACCCTGCAATCCATGCGGCGCGACGGTGCGACGGGAAGCGACGATGACGGCCTCCATCGGCCGCAGAAAGCGGATGCGCCGGCGCGACCCATCCCCGCCGCGCCATGCGCCCGCGCCGCCGGAGCCGCGGCGAATGGCGAATTCCTCGAGCCGCACGGGGTAGCGCAGTTCCAGGATCTCCGGGTCGGTCATGCGCGTGTTGGTCATGTGTGTCTGGATCGGGCCGGCACCGTTGAAGCCGGGGCCGGCCCCCACGCCGCCGCAAATGGTCTCGTAGTATTGATAGGTGGCATCGCCGAACAGCAGGTTGTTCATCGTGGCCTGGGCGGAGGCGCAGGCGCCCAGGGCAGCGAGCAGCGCGTTGCAGGTCATCTGCGAGACTTCCGTGTTGCCCGCGACGACCGCCGCGCCGGGACGCGGCGACAGGAAGGTGCCATCCGGGATGACGATCTCGAGCGGCTTGAGGCAGCCATCGTTCAGCGGGATGTCCTCGCCCACCAGGCAGCGGAAGCAATAGAGCACCACGGCGCGACAGACCGCCGATGGCGCGTTGAAATTGTCGGGCCGCTGCGGGCCGGTGCCGGTGAAGTCGATCACGGCGCGGCGGTTCGCATGGTCCACGCGCACCGCGACGCGCAGCGGCGTGCCGTCGTCGATGGTGGTGGCGAAGGCGCCGTCGGGCAGGCGCTCCAGCACGCGGCGGACGCTTTCCTCGGCATTGTCCATGACGTGCTTCATGTAGGCGCTCACGGTGGGCAGGCCGAATTCGCCGACGGCGCGCTGCAGTTCCTGCACGGCCTTCTCGTTCGACGCCACCTGCGCCTTGATGTCCGCCACGTTCACGTCGGGACTGCGCGCGGGATACTTCGCGCCGGCCAGCAGGGCGCGGAATTCCGCCTCGCGGAAGCGGCCGCCATCGACCAGCAGGAAGTCGTCGATGACGACGCCTTCCTCCTCCAGCGTCTTGGACCCCGGCGGCGTCGAGCCGGGCGTCAGCCCGCCGATATCGGCGTGATGCCCGCGGGAGCCCACGAAGAACAGCACCTCCCGCCCCGCGGCGTCGAAGACCGGCGTGATGACCGTGACATCGGGCAGGTGCGTGCCGCCATTCGATGGATTGTTCAGCGCCACCACGTCGCCGGGCTTGAGCGTGGCGCTGCGCGAGCGGATCACCGTTCGCACGCTCTCGCCCATCGCGCCCAGGTGCACGGGAACGTGCGGCGCATTCGCCACCAGCGCGCCGGTCGCGTCGAAGATGGCGCAGGAGAAATCGAGCCGTTCCTTGATGTTCACGCTGAGCGACGTGTTCTGCAGCACAGCGCCTGCCTGCTCGGCCACGTTCATGAACAGGTTGTTGAACAGTTCCAGCATCACCGGGTCGGGCCGGTCGGTGGTGGCGGCCAGCGCCGCGGCACGCGGCGAGGTGCGGCGCAGCACCAAGTGGTCCAGCGCCGTCAGTTCCGCCGTCCAGCCAGGTTCCACCACGGTGGTCGCGATCGCCTCGCGGATCAGCGCGGGGCCGGGGATGCGGTCGCCGGCCAGGAGCGCAGCACGGTCATGCAGCGGCGCGGCGTGCGTGGTGCCCTCGCAGAACATCTCGACCGTGTCGATCGGCGCGGGGGCGCCGGCCCCGCGCCGTTCCAGGGCCGGTTCCGCCACCTGTTCGCCGGGCATGGTGACCTCGGCGATGCAGGCTTCCACCACCACCTGGCGCTCCGGCGTGGCGAAGCCGAAGCGGCGGCGATGCGCCTCGGTAAAGGCGTCCAGCACCGCCGCGTGGTCGCCGAAGGGCACGGGCAGGAAGGCGTCGGTGCCGGCGTAGCGCAGGTGCAGCCGACGCGCGACGACCAGTCGCGACGGGTCGGCGCCCTGGCGTGCCAGCTCCGTGCGCCCGTCATCGGCCAGGGCGTCGAGCCGTGCGGCGAGCCCATCCATGCCTTCGGGCGACAGCGGCGCTTCGACCGCGCCTTCGCGGATCGCCGCCTGGTCCGCCAGGCCCATGCCATAGGCCGAGAGCACGCCGGCGAAGGGGTGGATGAACACCGTCTCCATGCCCAGCGCATCGGCCACCAGGCAGGCATGCTGGCCGCCCGCGCCGCCGAAGCATTGCAGGGCGAAGCGCGTGGCGTCGTGCCCCTTCTGGATGGACACCTGCTTGATCGCGTTGGCCATGTTGGCGACGGCGATGCGCAGGAAGCCCTCGGCCACCTCGCGCGGGTCGCGGCGCGTGCCGGTGGCGGCGGCGATCTCATCGGCCAGGGCCGCGAACTTCTCGTGCACGATCGCGGCATCCAGCGGCTGGTCGCCATCCGGGCCGAAGATCGCCGGGAAATGCCGCGGCTGGATCTTGCCGACCATGACATTCGCGTCGGTCACCGCGAGCGGTCCGCCGCGGCGATAGCAGGCCGGACCCGGCACCGCGCCGGCGGAGTCCGGCCCGACGCGCATGCGCGCGCCGTCGAAATGCAGGATCGATCCGCCGCCGGCCGCCACCGTGTTGATCGCCATCATGGGCGCGCGCATGCGCACGCCGGCGACCTCGGTTTCGAAGGCACGCTCGAATTCGCCTGCGTAGAGCGCGACGTCGGTGCTGGTGCCGCCCATGTCGAAGCCGATGATGCGGTCAAACCCGCCCATCGCCGCGGTGCGCGCAGCCCCCACGATGCCGCCGGCGGGGCCGGACAGGATCGCATCCTTGCCCTGGAACCGTCCGGCCTCGGTCAGCCCGCCATTGGACTGCATGAAATACAGCCGCACGCCCGGCAGTTCGGACGCCACCTGGTCCACGTAGCGGCGCAGCACCGGTGACAGGTAGGCATCGACCACCGTGGTGTCGCCGCGCGGGACGATACGCGGCAGCGGGCTTGCCTGGTGGCTCAGCGAGACCTGGGGAAAGCCTTCCTGCCGCGCAATCTCGCCCAGGCGAAGTTCATGCGCTGGATGCGCCCAGGCATGCATCAGCACGATGGCGACGGCGCGGATGCCATCGGCAAAGCCGGCGCGGAGCGCGGTGCGGGCGGCGGCCTCGTCGAGCGGCTCGATTTCGGTGCCGTCCACGGCGACGCGGCCGCCGATCTCGGCCACGCGTTCGTGCAGCAACTCCGGCAGCTTCACGTCGAGGTCGAACAGCCGCGGCCGCGCCTGGTTGCCGATCCGCAGCATGTCGGCGAAGCCGCGGTTCACCAGCAGCAGCACACGCTCGCCCTTGCGCTCGAGCAGCGCATTGGTGGCGACGGTTGTGCCCATCTTCACGGCATCGACGGTACCGGCGGGGACGGGCGCGCCCGGCGCCAGGCCCAGCGCCTCGCGGATGCCGGCCACGGCGGCGTCGCGATAGCGCTCGGGGTTTTCCGACAGCAGCTTGCGGGTGGACAGCCGCCCGTCCGGGTCGCGCGCGACGATGTCGGTGAAGGTGCCGCCGCGATCGATCCAGAACTGCCAGCCGGCCATGCAACCATCCCTTCCGAGGGCCCGGCGCGTCGCCGCCAGACACACTCCGCAATAAGTCCCCGCCCCGGGAGGGGCAAGGCGCGCCTGACGCGCGACGCGCTCTGTGCTAGCACGCCCGTCAGATGAGTTTCTGGGGCAAGATCCTGGGCAGCATGGCAGGCTTCGCCATGGGGGGCCCCTTCGGCGCCATGGTTGGCGCGGCGGTCGGCCATGCGGCCGACCAGGGCGCCGTGCCGGGCTCGGGGCGCATCCCACCAAGCGCGGCCGATATGGTGCACATGCTGGGCGGCAAGGAGAACCTGTTCTCCTTCGCCATCGTCGTGCTGTCGGCCAAGCTCGCGAAAGTCGACGGCCCGGTGAAGCGGGCCGAGATCGAGGCCTTCCGCACCATGTTCCGCGTGCCGGAGGAATCGCTGCGCGATGTCGGGCGGCTGTTCGACCAGGCGCGCGAGACCGCCGAGGGCTGGGAACCCTTCGCGGAAAAGCTCGGCGAGGCCTTCGCCGACAACAAGGCGATGCTGGAGGACGTGCTGGCCGCGCTGGTGCGGATCGCCCGCGCCGATGGGCCGGTCACGAAATACGAAGGCGACATGCTGCGCGGCATCCATGCGCGCTTCGGCCTGGATGCCGGCGCCTGGCAGCGCGCAAAGGGCGGCAACCCGCGCGGCATCAGTGCGCAGCAGATGGAAGACCCCTACCCGGTGCTCGGCCTGACGCGCGAAGCCTCGGACGAGCAGGTCCGCGCCGCCTGGAAGCAGCTGATGCGGGAAAACCACCCGGACAGCCTGGCCTCGCGCGGCGTGCCGGAGGAATTCGTCAAGCGCGCCACGGGCAAGGTGGCAGAGATCAACGCGGCCTGGGACCGGATCAAGCGCGAGCGCGGGCTGTGACGCACGCCGCGCCGGCCCAGGCTGCTGTCACCGAACGGCAGCGCCAGTCTGGCCTCGGGAGCGGGTCCTGACGCTCGCGGTCATCGAGGCACCGAGCCCCAACCAGGACGACCGCCCGGACGGGATGCCGATCGATATGCTCGTGCTGCACTACACCGGCATGCGCTCCGGCGCCGAGGCCATAGAACGCCTGCGCGACCCGGCCGCAAAGGTGTCGTCGCACTACGTTGTGGAGGAAGACGGCGCCATCTTCCGCCTGGTCCCGGACCACCGTCGCGCCGCGCATGCCGGCATCTCCCACTGGCGCGGCCACACCGCACTGAACGCACGTTCGATCGGCATCGAGATCGTCAATCCCGGCCATGAGTGGGGCTACCGCGCCTTCCCCGCACTGCAGATGGCGGCGGTCTGCGACCTCTGCCTCGATATCCTCGCGCGCCATCCCATCCCGCCGCGCAACGTGGTCGCGCACAGCGACATCGCGCCGGACCGCAAGCAGGACCCGGGCGAGTTGTTCGACTGGGAAGGCCTGGCACGCAACGGCGTCGGGCTGTGGCCTGGCGCGGACCCGCCGGCACCGGACAAAGGCGCCACGCTGCCGCTGCTCGGCGCCATCGGCTACCGCACCGACCTGTCGCTGCCCGTGCTGGTCACGGCCTTTCAGCGTCATTGGCTGCCCGGACGCGCCGATGGCATCGCCGATGACGCCACGCGCGCCCGCATCGCCGCCGTGGCCGCGTTGTGCCGCTGAGGCGGTGCGCGACGCCGCCGACATCGCGCGCTTCGTTGACCGCCGCCCGGAGATCCGTACTGCGCTCGCCACGGTGGCGGCGCATGGCCCGCCCGGCGGCTGGATCGGCGCGGGCGTGCTGCGCAATGCGGTGTGGGATGCGCTGAGCGGGCGCGACCCGGCCGCGATCCCGCCCTCCGATATCGACGTGGTGTTCCATCACGCGGCCGATGCGTCGCCGGCCCGCGACCGCCTTGCGCAGGCGCGGCTGGTGCTCGCCACACCCGGCCTGCCGTGGTCGGTCACGAACCAGGCCCGCATGGCGCCGCGCAACGGCCATGCACCCTATGCCGGCCTGGCCGAGGCGATCGCGCATTGGCCGGAGACCGCGACCGCCTTCGCCGCGCGGCTTGGCCCCGGCGGGGTAGAGATCCTTGCCCCGCATGGCCTGGACGACCTGCTGGCCATGATCCTGCGCCCGACGCCGGCCCATGCCGTGGACCCGGCGGCGATGCATGCCCGTATCGCCGCCAAGGGATGGCTCAGCCGCTGGCCGCGCCTTCAGTTCGCGGCGCCGTAGCGGGCGTCGGTCAGGTGTTCCACCACGGCATGGCCCGCGGCGCTTCGTCCCGCCCCTCGCGGATCGCCTTCGTCGCGTTGCCGCGATGGATCCCAATGTCGCGCAGCATGCGGTCGTCCATCTCCCCGACCAGTTTCGCCGCGCGGCGGCGCTCCACCGCCTCCACCGCCGCCACCCACAGGCGCATCAGCGGGCCGGGCGCATCGGTGACGACGCGCTGGGCCGGGCGCGCTGCGGTCCGGAGGGGGTTGGCGATGGGTTCGACGGACATGGTCTGCTCCTGCGGTGCGGGGTTGCGTGATGCACCGTGCTGGGGAGAGTGCGCCGCATGGCCCGGCGTGCAGAAGCGCCTCGCGCTCACGACGGGTGTGAGGAATACTCACGCCCATGCGCCCGACCCGCCTGCCCAGCATGGAACAGCTCCGCGCCCTGGATGCCGCGCTGCGTGCCGGCAGCTTCGGCCAGGCCGGGGAGGCGCTCGGCCTCACGCATGGCGCGATCAGCCGGCACGTCGCGGCGCTGGAGGCGATGCTGGGCGCGCCGCTGTTCCGGCGCGGGCCGAAGGGGGCCGAGCCGACCGCGCTGGCGCGGCGCTACCACGGGGAAGTCGCGCCGCTGCTGGCGGGCATCGAGGACGCCACGCGCCGCGCCGCCACGCGCCGCCGCCGCGCGCAGGATGCCGGCGGCGAGGTCCGCATCGGCGTGGTGCCGACCTTCGCCGCGCGCTGGCTGCTGCCGCGCCTGCCGGAGTTCAACGCCGCGCATCCGGCCATCCGCGTCGATGTGGTGGCGACGACGGAATTGCAGGACCCGCAGCGCCAGGGCCTCGATTTCCTGGTGCGGCACGGCATCCCGCCCTGGCCGGGGCTCGAGGCCGAGTTGCTGCTGCCCGAGACGCTGCGGCCGGTGCGATCGCCGGACTTCAAGCTGCGCGGCACGCCCTCGATCAAGGCCATCGCCGAACGCATCCCGCTGATCTTCGACGTCAACCGTGACCATTGGGCGGCCTGGCTGGCGGCCGCCGGCTGGCGCGGCGCGCCGCCCACCAACGGGCCGGTGTTCAGCGATTTCGGCCTGACGCTGGAGGCCGCGGCGGCGGGGCTCGGCCTGGCGCTGGCGCGCGGGGACCTGGCGGACCGGGAGATCGCCTCCGGGCGGCTGGTCTATGCGCATCCCTTCGCTGCGCCGGGGCCGCGTGCGCACCACCTGGCGAGGCCCGCCGGCCACCTGCGCCGCCCGGCGCAGGTCTTGTGGGACTGGATGCGGGCGCGCGCCTCGGCCTGATGCCGCCGGTATCCGCTTTTCGCGGGCCCGCGATCGCCTTGTGCCAGCAGCATGCCGCCGGGCGGCCGGCGCGCCGCAGTCGCGACGGCGGCACATGGCCACGCCGCGGGCCGCGGGCCGGGCGCGCGTCAGCGCAGCAGCGCGGCGTAGCGGTCGCGATAGGCGAACAGCAGCATCGCCGTCAGCACCGCCAGGATGCCCGCAATCGGCAACCCGCCCGGGTTCAGCACCAGGTGGAACAGGATGATCACGGTGATGATCGGCAGCAACATCAGCAGCCCCAGCGCCGGCGCGCGGTTGAACAGCAGCATCAGCCCGGCCACCAGGTCGATCGTCTTCATCATCGGCCAGAGGAAGCCGCTGTCGCGCAGCGCGGCTTCGAAGCGCAGGCCGGCATCCGAAGTGGGCGGATGGATCAGGTCGTGGCCGGTGATCATCCAGACGAAGCCGTTGGCGGCGCCGATCAGGAACAGCAGGGCGAGCAGGATACGCGGGATATCGGTGGTGACGATGCGGAACATGAGACTCTCGAAAGATGCGGCGGCGCTTGGTGAAGCACGAACGGCGTGGGCCGACGAGGACCGCCGGGGTCGCGGTGTGAAGCACGTCACGGGTCGCGCACGCTTGACGCGCAGCGCCCCGACGGCGCACACCCGCGGCGGCGTCAGACGGCCGGGCGGCCGCTGGTCCGCGAGCGATCGTGGGCTGGAGGAAAGTCCGGGCTCCACGGGACTACGGTGCCGGCTAATGGCCGGCGGGGGCGACCCCAGGGAAAGTGCCACAGAGAACAGACCGCCCGGACGCCGCGAGGCTTCCGGGCAAGGGTGAAACGGTGGGGCAAGAGCCCACCGCGCTTCCGGCAACGGCGGCGGCACGGCAAACCCCACCGGGAGCAAGGCCGAATAGGGGCGGACGGCGTAGCGCGGCAACGCGTTGACGCAGGGGCGGTCCCGCCCTTCCGCCCGGGTTGGCCGCGCGAAGCCCGCAGCGATGCGGGTTCCAGAGGAATGGCCGTCCGTGCCCGGCAACGGGTGCGACAGAACCCGGCTTACAGGCCGTCTGGCGCCGCCTTCGCGAGGCCGTCGCGAAAAACCCTTCGTGTTTCCTCAACAATTCGGGCAGCCTCACCGCGCAACCGGCGGTAAACATAGTGTTTTTCGTGCAACAGCACGCAGCCGCAAGATTCTTTCTCCCTTGCTGTCCCGTCTTTTCCCGTGTTATCCCATGTCATCCCATGAGGATCCCAGCAAGCTCGGGGGGGCGAGCGGGATCCGGAGCGGGATGGTCGGGCGAGCCGGCGGGGTCGGGGGGCCTCGCCGGCCGCTGACCCGGGCCGGAACAGCAATCTTGAGCGGCCCCGACGGGCCGCACGCGGGGGGCGATGACCCGGTTCCTGGGCACGCACAAGGGGAAGTTGGACAAGAAGGGGCGCATCTCCGTGCCCGCCAGCTTCCGCAGCGCGCTTGCGGGGCTCGGCGAACACGAGATGGTCTTCTTCCCATCCTACACGCAACCCTGCATCGAATGCTGGCCCGCACGCGTCTTCGACGACGCGACCGCCGGCCATGACGATCTCGACCTGTTCTCCAAGGATGCCGACGACCTCGCCGGCGCGGTCTTCGCCCAGGCGGCGCAGATGCGCCCCGATGGCGAGGGGCGCGTCTCGCTCGAGGAACGCCACATCGCCGCGGCCGGCCTGACCGAGGCGATCCTGTTCATCGGCGTGCGCCGCCGCTTCCAGATCTGGGATGCCGAGCGCGGCGAAGCCTTCCTGCGCGATTCCATCGCCAACGCCCGCGACAAGGGGCTGACGCTGGCCGCCAGCACCCGCACGGGGGCGCAGCCATGACCGGGCACCTGCCCGTCATGCTGGCCGAGGTGCTGGCCAGCCTGGCCCCGCGCGACGATGCCGCCTACCTCGACTGTACCTTCGGCGGCGGCGGCTATGCCGCGGCTATCCTCGACTCCGCGCCGCGCTGCACGCTGTTCGCAATGGACCGTGATCCCGATGCGATCGCCCGCGGTGCCGACCTCGTCGCGCGCCATGCCCCCCGGCTGCAGCTCATCGAAGGCCGTTTCGGCGACATGCTGGACCTGCTGGCCGCCCGCGGTGTGACCGCGCTGGACGGCGTGGTGATGGACCTCGGCGTGTCGTCCTTCCAGCTCGACCAGGCGGAGCGCGGCTTCTCCTTCCGCGCCGACGGGCCGCTCGACATGCGCATGGAACGGCACGGGCCGTCCGCCGCCGACCTGGTGAACACGCTGCCCGAGGCCGAACTGGCCGACATCCTGTACCGATTAGGCGAGGAACGCTTCTCCCGCCGCATTGCCCGCGCCATCGTCGCGCGCCGGGCCGAACAACCCTTCGCGACCACCGGCGACCTCGCGGCGCTGGTGCGTTCCAAGGTGCCGCGCGACCCCTCCGGCATCGACGGCGCCACGCGGTCCTTCCAGGCGCTGCGCCTCGCGGTGAACGACGAACTCGGCGAGGTCGAGCGCGGGATTGCCGCCGCTGCGCAGCTGCTCGCCCCCGGCGGGCGACTGGTGGTGGTGGCGTTCCATTCGCTGGAGGACCGCATCGCCAAGCGCTTCATGGCCGAGGCCGCGGGCCGCGGCACCGGCGCCTCCCGCCACGACCCCGGCGCGCTGACCCGCCGCACCGCTCCGCGCTTCCGCCTGCTGACACCGCGCGCGCTCAGGCCCAGCGAGGCCGAGACACGCGACAACCCGCGCGCGCGCTCCGCCCGCCTGCGCGCGCTGGAACGCCTCGAGGAGGCCGCATGATCCGCCCCTTCACGCTGCTTAGCATGGTCGCCGCCGCAGGGGCGGGCCTGTACCTTTATCAGGTCAAGCATTCCGTCGCGCAGCTCGACCGCGAGCTGCGCGGCATCAACCGCCAGACCGAACAGGCGCGTGAACGCACCCAGGTGCTGCGCGCCGAATGGGCGCTGCTGAACGAACCCGACCGGCTGCGCCAGGTGGCGCAGCGGCATCTGGCGCTCGAGGCGATGACGCCCGCGCAGTTCGTTCGGCCCGCCGAGATGGAACGCCGCCTGCCCCCGCCGCGGCAATTCGCCGGCGTGCCGTCCCTGTTCGCGCCGGTGGAACCTGCCGGCGATGGCAGCGCGACCGCGATCGCCCTGGCCGCGGCGGCGCCGCGCGCACCCGTCGCACCCGCCCCCGCCCCGCCCGTGGCGGTCGCCGCCGCGCCCGCGGCAGCCGCACCCCCACCCGCCGCACCCGCGCCCGCCGCCGCAGCGCCACGCCCGGCGGCGGCCGAACCCGCGCCCGCGCCGGTTGCCCTCGCCGCCGCCGAGACGCCCCGCCCGGCCCCACGCCCCGCGGCGCCGCGCCCTGCACCGCCGCCGGCGCCGGTGCGTGCGGCCATGCATGTCGAACGCCCCACCGCGACACCCGCCGTGGCGCCGCAGCGCGTGGCAGCCCCCATCGCCGCGCCGACCGTGGTCTCGGCTCTGGGCGGCAGCGGGCCGGCCCTCGCGCCGCCGGTGCCGATCGCACGCGCCGCCGCGGCCACGCTCCCCGGCGCGCGCTAGGCATGACCCACATCCCCCCACCCATCAGCATGCGCCCGCCCGAGCCCGGCGCGGCGCCGGCCAGCAGCCAGATGCTGCGGCGCGCCGCGACGACCGAGGCACCGCCCCGCGCCGTGGTGCGCGTGACGCAGCCGGACCTGATGCGCCGCGCCATCCTGGAGCGCACGCGGGGGCGCCTAGTGATCGCGGCCTTCGGCTTCGCCGGGCTGTTCGGCGCGGTGGCGCTGAAGCTCGCCTTCGCGACGGTGATCGCGCCGGCGGAACCGCGCCGCGCGGCTGCGCTGTCGCGCCCGCCTGCCCCGGCGGCCGAGGCGCCCGTCGCCCGTGCGACCGTCACCGACCGCAATGGTGAGATCCTGGCGGTCTCGCTGCCGCTCACCGCGCTCTATGCCAACCCGCGGCAAATCGACAATCCGGGCGAGGTAGCCGACAGGCTGCGCCGCGTGCTGCCGCAGCTCGACCGCGAACGCCTGGTGCAGCGGCTGTCGGGCGAACGGCAATTCGCCTACATCGCGCGCGCGCTGACGCCGCGGGAGGTGGCGCAGGTCAATGCGCTCGGCATCCCCGGCCTGCATTTCGAGGAAGCCGAGCGCCGCTACTTCCCGCAGGGCCGCACCGCCGCGCACATCATCGGCGGCGTGGACGTGGACGGCCACGGCATCGCCGGCGTCGAGCGCTTCCACGATACGCGCCTGCGTGAACAGGCGAACGAACGCCTGCGCCTGTCGCTCGACATCCGCGTGCAGCTGGCGCTGCGCGACGCCGTGCAGCGCGGCATCACCGAATTCAACGGCATCGGCGGCGCCGGTGTGGTGATGGACGTGCAGACCGGCGAGGTGCTGGCCATGGTCAGCTTGCCGGACTACGACGCGAACGACGTGGGGGCGGCCACGGTCGACCAGCGCTTCAACCGCGTCACCGTCGGCGTCTACGAACCGGGCTCCACCTTCAAGCTGCTGACCGCGGCGATGGCGCTGGACTACGGCACCATCCAGCCCTGGGGCGGCTACGACGCCTCGCGCCCGATCCGCGTCGGGCGATTCGAGATCAACGACTACCGCGGCAAGAACCGGTGGCTCGCGCTGCCGGAGATCCTCGCCTACTCCTCGAACCTGGCCTCGGCGCACATGGCCGCGGCGGTGGGCGTGACCCGGCACCGCGAATTCATGCAGCGCATGGGCATGACCTCGCGCCTGCGCATCGAGATCCCGGAGACCGCGCTACCGCTGGTGCCGGGTCAGCGGACTTGGCGCGAATTGAACACCATGACGATCGGCTTCGGCCACGGCATTTCCGTAACACCGCTGCATGTCGCGACGGCGGGCGCCACCATCGTGAATGGCGGCATCCTGCGCCAGCCGACCATCCTGTGGCAGCAGCCCGGCGTCGAGCGCGAGGGCGTGCGCGTGCTGAGCGAACGCACCTCAGACCTGATGCGCCGCTTCATGCGCCTGGTGGTGACCGACGGGTCGGGCCGTTCGGCCGAAGTTCCGGGGTATTTCGTCGGCGGCAAGACCGGCACTGCGCAGAAGACCGGCCCGCGCGGCGGCTACCTCGAGAACAAGCGCATCGCCGCCTTCGTCGGCGCCTTCCCGATGCATGCGCCGCGGTACGCGGTCTATGTGATGGTCGACGAACCGAAGCCGAACGCGCGCAGCCATGGCTTCGCCACCGCGGGCTGGGTTGCCGCGCCGGCGGCGGGCATGGTGATCCAGCGCATCGCGCCGATCCTGGGCATGCTGCCCGAACCCGCCACGCCCGAGATCCAGCGCGCGCTGGCCGCGCCGATGAACGGGCGCGGCATCCCGGGCATCGCGGTGCCCGCCGCGGCGCCGCCACGCCCCGCCGCGCGCCCCGCCGTGCAGCGCCCCGGCCCCACGCCCGCCGCCGCTGCCGAACCGCAGCGGGAGGCCGGCCTTGCGCCTCGGTGACATGATGCACCGCGCCGGCCTGCCCGCGCTGTCGGAGGATGCGGCGATCGTCGGCCTCACCGCCGACAGCCGCGCCGTCGGCCCCGGCATGGTCTTCGCGGCCCTGCCGGGTGCGCGGGCCGATGGCCGCGCCTTCATCGCTGATGCGGTGGACCGTGGCGCGGCCGCGGTGATCGCACCGGCCGGCACCGAATGGCCGCCCGGCGTGCCGGTGCGCCCGATGATCACCAGCGCCGACCCGCGCCGCACCCTCGCACTGATGGCCGCTGCCTTCCATGGCGCGCAGCCGCGCAGCGTGGTGGCGGTGACGGGCACCAACGGCAAGACCAGCACGGTCGATTTCCTGCGCCAGATCTGGACCGCGTGCGGTGAACGCGCGGCCTCGCTCGGCACGCTCGGCCTGGTGGCGGAGGGATTTCCGCCCGGCCCCACGCTGACCACGCCGGATCCCGTGGCGCTGCACGCAACGCTCGCCGCGCTCGCGCGCGCGGGCTTCGGTGCGGCGGCGATGGAGGCGTCCTCGCACGGCATTGACCAGCGGCGGCTCGATGGCGTGGTGCTGGCGGCGGCGGGGTTCAGCAACCTCACGCGCGACCACTTGGACTACCACGGGTCGATGGAGGCGTATCGCGCCGCCAAGCTGCGACTGTTCGACACGCTGCTGCCGGTCGGGGCTGCGGCCGTCGCCTGCACCGGCATGGATGCCGCGACGCTCGATGCGCTGCAGGCCATTGCGCGAAACCGCCGGCTGCGTTTGCTGACGGTGGGCGAGGCCGGCGACGCGGTGCGCCTGCTCTCGGCGCAACCGCTACCGGATGGCCAGGCGCTGGCCATCGAAGCCTTCGGCGCGCGCCATGACCTCGTGCTGCCGCTGCCAGGGCGCTTCCAGGCCGACAACGCCCTGCTCGCGGCCGCGCTCGCCGTCAGCGCCGGCCTTCCGGCCGACCAGGTCTTCGCCGCGCTGCCGCACCTCGCAGGCGTGCGTGGTCGGATGGAGCGTGCCGCAGTGCTGGCGAACGGCGCGGCGGTCTATGTCGACTATGCGCATACGCCCGATGCACTGGCGCGGCTGCTCGCCGCGCTCCGCCCGCATACCGCGCAGCGGCTGCATGTCCTGTTCGGTGCGGGCGGGGATCGCGACCCGGGCAAGCGACCATTGATGGGCGCGGCCGCCGCCGACGGCGCGGACCGCGTCTGGGTCACCGACGACAATCCGCGCAGCGAGGACCCTGCCACGATCCGCGCCGCCGTGCTGGCCGGCGCGCCGGGCGCGATCGATGCCGGTGAGCGGGAGGCGGCGATCGCCGCCGCGCTGGCGGACCTCGACCCGGGCGACGTGCTCGCGGTGGCCGGCAAGGGGCACGAGAGCGGGCAGGAGATCGCCGGCGTCGTGCACCCCTTCGACGACGTGGCTGTGGTGCGCCGCCTCCTGGGTGTCGAACCATGACCGCGCTGTGGACCAGCGCCGAACTGCGTGCCGCGACCGGCGGGACGTTGGCGCGCGAGGTCGCGGTGACGGGCATTTCCATCGATACGCGGTCCATCGTGCCCGGCGACCTATTCGTGGCCTTGCGCGATGCGCGCGACGGGCACGACTTCGTCGCCCAGGCGCTCGGGAAAGGCGCGGCGGCCGCGCTGGTCGACCGCGACCCGCCCGGTGTCGACGCCGATGCGCCACTGCTGCGCGTGGCCGACACGCTGGCGGGCCTCACCGCACTCGGCGCCGCGGGGCGTGCCCGCAGCGTGGCGCGCGTGGTGGGCGTGACCGGGTCGGTCGGCAAGACCACCACCAAGGAGATGCTGCGCGTTGCACTCTCCGCCTTCGGTCCCACGCATGCCTCGGCGGCATCCTTCAACAACCATTGGGGCGTGCCGATCACGCTGGCGCGGCTGCCGCGCGACGCCGCCTTCGCCGTGGTCGAGATGGGCATGAACAACCGCGGCGAGATCGCGCCGCTGTCGCGTCTGGCGCGCCCGCATGTCGCGCTCATCACCAACATCGGCACCGCACATATTGGGCGGCTGGGCAGCGAGGACGCGATCGCCGAGGAAAAGGGCGACATCATCGCCGGAGTCGCACCCGGCGGGACCCTGGTGCTGCCCGCGGATAGCCGCTTCGCCGCGACGGTCGCGCAGCGCGCGCACGGCGTGGGCCTGGCCGTGCTGACGCATGGCGAAACACCTGGCGCCGATGCGCGGCTGGTCGGCTACGAGGGCGACAGCGAAGGCGGGCGGGCGGAGATCATCCTGCGCGGCGAGCGCATCGGCGTGATGCTCGCGACACCCGGCCGCCATGTGGCCCTGAATGCCTGCGCGGCGCTGGCCGCGATCGCCGCGCTGGGGTTGAACGCACGCACCGGCGCCGCAGCCCTGCCCGCCTTCGGCGCGCCGGCCGGACGTGGGCGGCGCAGTCGCATCACGGTCGCCGACGGCGAGGCGCTGCTGATCGACGATTCCTACAACGCATCGCCGCCTTCGATCCGCGCGGGGCTTTCCGTACTCGCGGCACAGGCGGCGGCGCGGCGCATCGCCGCACTCGGCGACATGCTCGAACTCGGCGCGGATGGTGCGGCGATCCATGCCTCCCTCGCGCCGGATGCGGCGGCCGCCTGCGACCTGGTCTTCTGCTGCGGGGAAATGATGGGGCATCTCTATCGCGCGCTGCCTGACGCCAGGCGCGGCGCGCATCTGCCGGACTCGACGGCGCTGGCGCCCGTGCTGCGCGATGCGCTGCGCGCGGGGGATGCGGTCTTGGTGAAGGGATCGCTCGGGTCGCGCATGAAGGTCGTGGTCGATGCGCTGACCGCTGGGGAACGCGCATGATCTACACCTTCCTCACGCCCTTCGCGGACGACTTCCAGCTGTTCAACCTGGCGCGCTACCACACCTTCCGCGCCGGCGCGGCGGCCATGACGGCGCTCGTGATCTGCCTGGTGTTCGGCAACAGCATCATCGCCTGGCTGCGGTCCTTCCAGCGCGGCGGCCAGCCGATCCGCGACGACGGCCCCGAGCGCCACCTGATCGAAAAGAAGGGCACGCCCACCATGGGTGGCGTGATGATCCTGGGCGCGCTGGTGGTCTCCACGCTCCTGTGGGCCGACCTGCGGTCCGGCATGGTGTGGGCGGTGCTGGTCGTGACGGTGGGCTACGGCGCGCTCGGCTTTGCCGATGACTGGCTGAAGGTGACCAAGCGCAACACCAAGGGCGTGTCGGGTCGCATGAAGCTGGCCGTGCAGGCGGGGCTCGGCCTGCTCGCGGCGGTCTGGATCACGTGGCTGATGCCCGGGCCGCTGTCGACCACGCTGGCGGTGCCGTTCCTCAAGGAATTGCTGGTGCCCTTCGGCCTGCTGTTCCCGCTGGTTGGCATGCTGGTAATGATGGGCGCGTCGAACGCGGTGAACCTGACCGACGGGCTCGATGGACTCGCGATCGTGCCGGTGATGATCGCGGCGGCGGTCTTCGCGCTGATCGCGTATCTCGTCGGCAACCGCATCTTCGCCGACTACCTTCAGTTGCACTACGTGCCGGGCACCGGTGAGCTCGCGGTCTTCGCCTCGGCGCTGATCGGCGCGGCGCTCGGCTTCCTGTGGTTCAACGCGCCACCGGCGGCGGTGTTCATGGGCGATACGGGGTCGCTCGCACTCGGTGGCGCACTGGGTGCGCTGGCGGTGGCGACCAAGCACGAGATCGTTCTCGCGATCGTGGGCGGCCTGTTCGTGGTCGAGACGGTGTCGGTCATCATCCAGGTGTTCTGGTTCAAGCGCACAGGGCGGCGCGTCTTCCTGATGGCGCCGCTGCACCACCACTTCGAAAAGAAGGGCTGGGCGGAGCCCACCATCGTCATCCGCTTCTGGATCATCGCGATGATCCTGGCACTCGTCGGCCTCAGCACGCTGAAGATCCGATGAACGCACCCTCGCCTCCCTTCACCCCTTTCCTTGGCGCGCGGATCGCCGTGGTTGGGCTCGGCCGTGCCGGGTTGCCGGCGGCGCTGCGCCTGGTCGAATGGGGTGCGGAGGTCGAGGCCTGGGACGATGGCGAAGCGCAGCGCGCCGCCGCCACGGTGGCGGGGCTGACGCTGCGCGACCCCAGCGAGGGGCGCTTTCGTGCCGATGCGCTGCTGCTCTCACCGGGTATCCCGCATCTGCTGCCGCGCGCGCATCCCGCCGCCGAAGCAGCGCGCGCGGCCGGCGCGCCGGTCCTGTGCGACGTGGAGTTTCTCTATCGCGCCGTGCTCGCCGCGCAGTCCCGAGCACGCTTCGTCGGCGTCACCGGGACCAACGGGAAATCGACCACGACGGCGCTGATCCACCACGTCCTCACGAAGGCGGGACGCGTCGCGCAGGTCGGTGGCAATCTCGGCCCGCCGGCCCTGTCTCTCAACATCTTGGGGTCGGAGGGGGTCTATACCCTCGAAATGTCGTCCTACATGTTGGAGCGAATCGCGACGCTGCGCTTCAACGTGGCTGTCATGCTGAACCTCAGCCCAGATCACCTCGACCGTCATGGCGACATGGCCGGCTATGCCGCTGCGAAGGCGAGGATCTTCGCGCGGCAGTCGCATGAGGATGTCGCGGTACTGGGCCAGGATGACGCCATCACGGCCGCGATGGCCGCGGGCCTGGCCGCGCGGATCGTGCCGATCTCGGCCGACACGGCGCAGCCCGGCGGCATCTGGGCCGAAGGACCGGTGCTGCGCGACGACGATGGCCCGATCGCTGACCTGCGCGACGCGCGCGCACTGCCTGGCAGCCACAATGCGCAGAATGCGGCTGCGGCAGCGGCAGCCTGCCGCGCCCTCGGCGTGGCGCGCGCCGACATCGCCGCGGGGATCGCGACCTTCGCCGGCCTGCAGCATCGGCTCGAGCGCGTGGGCGAGGCGCGCGGCGTGGTCTTCGTGAACGACAGCAAGGCGACCAACGCCGACAGCGCAGCGCGCGCGCTCGCCTCCTACGACCGCGTCGTCTGGATTGCCGGCGGCGAGGCGAAGGAAGGCGGCATCGAGAGCCTCGTGCCGTACTTCCCGCGCATCGCGCACGCGGTCCTCATCGGGCGCGACGCGGCGGTGCTGGCGCGCACGCTCGCCGCGCATGGCATCCCGCATGAGGTCGCCGGCACGCTCGATGCCGCTGTGCCGGCCGCGGCGGCAGCGGCCTTTGCGGGCGCGGCGCCGGTGGTGCTGCTCTCGCCGGCCTGTGCGTCGTGGGACCAGTTCAGCGGCTTCGATGAGCGCGGGGACAGCTTCCGCGACCTGGCACGATCGATCGCCGCCACGCATGGAAGGGCCGCCTGATGGCGTTCTCGCGCGCCGATACCTCCGTGCTGGGCCGCTGGTGGTGGACGGTCGACCGCTGGACGCTTGCGGCGCTGATGACGCTGATCGCCTTCGGCTATGTGATGATGCTGGCGGCCTCGCCGGCGGTGGCGGAACGCATCGGTGCGTCGTCGCGGCACATGTTCTTCATCAAGCAGGTCGCGTACCTCGCGATGGCCGCCGCGTTGATGGTCGCGGTCTCGCTGCTCTCCGTGAAGGGTGTGCGACGCTTCGCGCTGCTGGGCTTCGCCGCCGCGCTGGTGCTCACCGCGGCTACGCTCGTTGTCGGTGTCGAGATCAAGGGCGCGCGCCGCTGGCTGCCGATCCCCGGGCTGTCCCTGCAGCCCTCGGAATTCCTCAAGCCGTTCTTCGCCGTGGTCGCCGGCTGGCTGATCGCCGAGGGCAAGCTGCCGGGGTCGAAGGTCTGGGGGGCCACCATCGCGGTCGTGCTGTTCCTGATGGTGGCCGCCATCCTGAAGGGGCAGCCGGATATCGGGATGCTTCTCGTGGTCTGCGCGGTATTCTTCGCGCAGTTCTTCGTGGCGGGCATGAACCTGTTCCTGGTCGGTGCGGTGGGTGGCCTCGGCATCGCGGGCGCGGTTGGCGCCTACATGATCTTTCCGCACGTGCAGTCACGCGTGCATCGCTTCCTCGACCCGTCCTCGGGCGATTCCTTCCAGGTGAGCGTGGCGCTCGAGGCCTTCGCGAATGGCGGGCTGCTCGGCCGCGGCCCGGGCGAGGGGCGCGTCAAGAACGTGCTGCCCGACGCGCATGCCGACTTCGTCTTCGCCGTGGCGGGCGAGGAGTTCGGCATGGTGCTGTGTCTGGTCATCCTCGCGATCTTCGCCTTCATCGTGGTGCGCGGCTTGATGCGCCTGCTGGGCGAGACCGACCTGTTCATCATGCTGGCGGGCACGGGCCTGCTCACGCAGTTCGGCCTGCAGGCCTTCGTCAACATGGCCTCCACGCTGCACCTGATCCCGACCAAGGGCATGACGCTGCCCTTCGTGTCCTATGGCGGGTCGTCGGTGCTGGCCATCGCAATGGGCATGGGGATGCTGCTTGCGCTCACGCGCCGGCGAACGGGATCGCGCGCAGGGGCCGATGCCGAACCCGCACACGCCCCCGTCGCGATGGCGGCGGGAGGGGCGCGGTGAGGGGCCCCGCGGTGCGCCCCATCATCATCGCCGCCGGCGGCACGGGCGGGCACCTGTTCCCGGCCGAGGCACTGGCGGCTGAGCTGCTGCGCCGCGGCGAACGCATCGCGCTGATGACCGATGCGCGTTCCGCCGCCTATGACAGCGCCGCCTTCGCCAATGCCGAGCGCTTCGTGCTGCGCGGCGGGGGGCTGTCCGGGCGCGGGCTGCGCGGCGCGGCCTCGGGCGCGATGGCGCTGGTCGCGGGTACCGCGCAGGCGCGCCGGCATCTCGCGGCGCTGCAGCCATCCGCGGTGGTGGGCTTCGGCGGTTACGCGTCCTTCCCGCCACTCGCCGCGGCTCGGCTGATGGCGCCCGCGCGACGTCCGGCGATCGTGCTGCATGAGCAGAACGCTGTGCTCGGGCGCGCGAACCGGCTGATGGCACGCGTGGCCGACCTGCTGGCGCTGTCCTTCCCCAACACCTCGCAGGTGCCGGCGGGCGCCACGGTCGCCATGGTTGGCAATCCGGTGCGTCCCGCACTCGCGGCATTGGCCGGGCAGCCCTATCCTCTCCCACCCGACGGCGGCGCGCTGCGGCTGCTGGTGACGGGCGGGAGCCAGGGCGCGCGCATCTTCGCCGATGTCGTGCCGCCCGCGATCGCCGCACTGCCCGAAGCGATCCGCGCGCGGTTGCTGGTGACGCAGCAATGCCGCGCGGAAGACCTCGCGCGCACCGAGACGGCCTATCGCGATGCTGGCGTGGTCGCGGACCTCGCGCCATTCTTTCCGGATATCGCCGGTCGGCTCGCGACGGCGCACCTGGTCATCGCGCGCGCAGGTGCCTCCACGATTTCCGAACTGGAATGCGCGGGGCGTCCATCGATCCTGGTGCCGCTGCCATCGGCGATCGACGACCATCAGAACGCCAATGCGCGCGCGCTGGCCGAAGCGGATGCGGCCTGGGTCTACCCGCAGACGGCCTTCACGCCGGGCGCGCTCGCCGAACGCCTCGTCGCGCTATTTGCGTTTCCGGCGCGGCTGCAATCCGCGGCGGTCGCGGCGTCCGCGTTGGCACGCCCGCATGCGGCGCGCGATCTTGCGGACCGCGTGCTCGCCCTTGTCCGCCAGCCAGCCATGGGGGCCGCCTGATGCGCGCGCTGCCGCTCAATATCGGCGCCATCCACTTCGTGGGCATCGGCGGCATCGGCATGTCCGGCATCGCGGAGGTGCTGCACACGCTGGGCTACCAGGTGCAGGGCAGCGATCTCAACGACGGTGCCAATGTGCAGCGCCTGCGCGCGGTCGGCATTCCCGTCGCGGTTGGGCACGACGCGGCGAATCTCGGTGATGCGCAGGTGGTGGTCGTCTCGACCGCGGTGAAGCGCGACAACCCCGAGGTCGTGGCCGCACGCAAGCGACTGATCCCGGTGGTGCGCCGCGCCGAGATGCTGGCCGAACTGATGCGCCTCAAGTGGTCCATCGCCATCGGCGGCACGCACGGCAAGACCACGACAACGTCGCTGGTCGCCGCGGTGCTCGAAGCCGCGCGGCTCGACCCGACCGTGATCAACGGCGGGATCATCAACGCCTATGGCACCAACACGCGCATGGGTGCGGGCGACTGGATGGTGGTGGAGGCAGATGAATCCGACGGGTCCTTCCTCAAGCTGCCCGCCGTCGTCGCCGTAGTCACCAACATGGACCCGGAGCACCTCGACCACTGGGGCACCGGGGAGGCGATGAAGGAAGGCTACGCGCAGTTCGTCGGCAACATCCCCTTCTACGGCTTCGCCGTGCTGTGCATGGACCATCCGGAAGTGCAGGCGATGATCCCGCGCCTGTCCGACCGGCGCATCGTGACCTACGGCTTCTCGCCCCAGGCCGATGTACGCGCCGAGCGAATCATCACCGACCGCATGGGCGCGACCTTCGAGGTCACGGTGACCGACCGCGCCACCGGGCGCGTGCGGTCCATGAAGCCCTTCCGCCTGCCGATGCTGGGCCAGCACAATGTGCAGAACGCGCTGGCCGCCATCGCGATCGGCGTCGAGATGGAGGTGGACGAGGGCACCATCCGCTCCGCGCTGGCCGGCTTCAAGGGCGTGAAGCGCCGCTTCACTCGCACGGGTGAAGCGGGCGGCATCACCGTGATCGACGACTACGGCCACCACCCGGTCGAGATCGCAGCCGTGCTCAAGGCCGCGCGCCAGGCCGGCGCGCGCGACGTGGTCGCGGTGGTGCAACCGCACCGCTATTCGCGCCTCGCCTCGCTCTTCGAGGATTTCTGTACGTGCATGAACGATGCCGGCACGGTGATCGTGGCGGATGTCTATGCGGCGGGTGAACAGCCCATCGAAGGCATGGACAAGGACGCGCTTGTGGAAGGCCTGCGCGCGCGCGGCCACCGGTCGGTCGTGCCGCTCCCCGGGCCGGACAGCCTGCCGGAGATGATCCACGCCATCGCACGGTCGGGCGACTACGTCGTTTGCCTGGGCGCAGGAAACATCACGTCCTGGGCGCATGCACTGCCGGGGCAGCTCAACGACCTGCAGCAGCGCGCGCGTGGGCGGCTCGCGGGGGCGATGAAATGATGGCCGCGACGGCGCATCGCCCGGATCGCCTGGTGCCGCCGCCCGATGGCGTACCGGCGCTACGCGGGCGCGTGACGCGCGATGCGCCGCTTGGTGGCTCCACCTGGTTCCGTGTCGGCGGCGCGGCGGATGTGCTGGTACGCCCGGCCGATGCCGAGGATCTGGTCGCGCTGCTGCGCGACTTACCGGCGACCACGCCGCTGACGGTACTCGGCGCGGCATCGAACCTCATCATCCGCGATGGCGGGATCGCGGGTGTCACGCTGCGCCTCGCACGCGGCTTCGGCGATGTTACGGTGGAGGCCGGCGGCATCGTCGCCGGTGCGGCCGCACTCGACGTGACGGTGGCGGAGACCGCGGCGGCGCATGCGCTGGGCGGCCTCGAATTCCTGGTCGGCATTCCAGGCACGATCGGCGGCGCGGTGGCGATGAATGCCGGCGCCTACGGGGCCGAAGTGAAGGACGTGCTCGACTGGGCGGAGGTCGCAACCGGCACCGGCATCATCCGCATGTCGGCCGCTGATCTGCACTTCGCTTATCGCCGCGCCGTGCTGCCGCCGCGCAGCGTCGTCATCCGCGCCAGGCTGCGTGCCACACCCGGCGATGCCGCGGCCATCGCCGCGCGGCTCAACGACATCCGCACGGCGCGCGAGGCGACGCAGCCCGTGCGTGCGCGCACCGGCGGTTCCACCTTCAAGAACCCGCCGGGCGACCGCAAGGCCTGGCAGTTGATCGACGCCGCCGGCTGTCGCGGCCTGACCCTCGGCGCCGCGCAGGTCAGCGAGAAGCACTGCAACTTCCTCATCAACACCGGCGGCGCCACCGCCGCGCAGATCGAGGCGCTGGGCGAGGACGTTCGCGCCCGCGTACGCGCCGCCACCGGCGTCGATCTGGAATGGGAAATCCGCCGCATCGGGAGGCCTGCATGACTCAGCACGTCGCGGTCCTGTATGGCGGCATCTCGGCCGAACGCGAGGTCTCGCTCTCCTCCGGGAAACAATGCATCGCGGCGCTGCGCGAAGCGGGCTTCACCGTGACGCCGATCGACGTCACCGAGGACCTCACCGCCGTCATCCATGCACTCACGCATCCGCGCCCCGACGCGGTGTTCAACGCGCTGCACGGCCGCTTCGGCGAGGATGGCTGCATCCAGGGCGTGCTCGACTGGCTCGGCCTGCCCTACACGCATTCGGGACTGCGCGCGTCGGCGCTCGCGATGGACAAGGCCGCCGCCAAGGCCGTTTTCCGCCAGGCCGGGCTGCCCGTGGCCGAACACCGCCTGGTGACGCGCGACGAACTTGAAGCCGCCGATCCGCTGCCGCTGCCCTATGTCGTGAAGCCGGTGAACGAGGGTTCGTCCGTCGGCGTGCACATCGTCCAGCAGGGCGACAACCGGCGCGCCGAGATCGCACGCAGCTGGCGCTACGGCGACCACGCCATGGCGGAATCCTACATCCCCGGCCGCGAACTCACGGTCGGCGTGATGGGTGACCGCGCGCTGGCAGTGACCGACATCATCGCCGATGCCGGCGTCTTCTACGACTACGAGAGCAAGTACGCCGATGGCGGGTCGCGCCACGTTCTGCCCGCTCACATCAGCGAGGACGCCTATGGCCGGGCGCTCGACATCGCGCTGCGCGCGCACCAGGCGCTGGGCTGCCGCGGCGCCTCGCGCGCCGATTTCCGCTACGACGAGGCCGCAGACCGGCTGGTGCTGCTGGAAGTGAATACGCAGCCGGGCCTGACACCGACGTCGCTGCTGCCCGAACAGGCGGCGCATTGCGGCATCCCCTTCCCCGCGCTGTGCGCCTGGATGGTCAGGGAGGCCCGCCATGGCGCGTGAACGCCTCGCACGCACATCGAAGCCGCAGCGCGAACCTTCGCGCCCGTCGCGCCTGCGCATATGGGTGAAGCGCCGTCGGTCGCTGGTGAAGCCCGCGATCTACGGCGTCCTCGGCCTCGGCGCGCTCGGCGTACTGGTGCTGGCAGTGCGCGCGGTCGACCCCGCCGGGCGCGTTCGCGGTGTGGCGGACAGCTTCGCGCATGTCGGCGAATCCCTTGGCATGACCGTGCAGCAGGTGATCCTGGAAGGGCGGCGCAACACGCCGACCGACATGATCCGCGCGGCACTCGGCGTCTCTCGCGGCGACCCAATCCTGGATTTCTCGCCCGAGGCGGCGCGCACCCGCATCGAGACCATCGCCTGGGTGCAGACCGCGCATGTCGAACGCCGCCTGCCCGGCACGATCCTGGTGCGCATCGAGGAACGCCGGCCCTTCGCGATCTGGCAGAACAACACGCGCTTCGTGATCATTGACCGCGACGGCCGCGTGGTGGCGGCCGATGGGCTCGACCAATTCGGCCCGCTGCCGCTGCTGGTCGGCCCCGGCGCCGATTCCGCCGGCCCCGCGCTGTACGACCTGCTGAAGCGCGAACAGGACGTGGCCGACCGCGTGCAGGCCATGGTGCGCATCCACGAACGCCGCTGGAACCTGCGACTGCACAACGGCACCGACGTGCTCCTGCCCGAAGGTGCCGAGGCCGCCGCCATCCAGCGGCTGGCGGAATTGCAGCGGGAGGCGCGGCTGCTCGACCGCCCGCTCGCCGCCATCGACCTGCGCCTGCCCGACCGCCTGGTGCTGCGCCCGACGCGCCAGGCGGAACCGAGCGAGATCATCACCCCACGGCCTGGCGGAGCACGCCGCGGATGAACCAGATGTCTCGCCTGCCGCCGCCGATCGAACCCGGCGCGCCGCCGCGCCGCCGCCGCCATGCGCGCAGCGGCACCTTTGGCGTGCTCGACATCGGCTCGACCAAGGCGGTCTGCATGATCGCCCGCATCGAGAGCGACGGCACGCCGCGTGTGCTCGGATTCGGCTGGCGCCAGGGCCGCGGCGTCAAGGGCGGGTCGATCGTCGACCTCGAGGAAGCCGAACGCGCCATCCGCGCCGCCGTCGGCCAGGCCGAGGAGATGGCGGATACGCGCCTGCCCGGCGTGATCGTGAACCTCTCCTGCGGGCAGCCCGACAGCCGGCAGCTTCACATCCAATGGGGCATCGGCGGACGCGCCGTGACCGAACAGGACCTGCGCGCCATCCTGCACGAAGGCCGCCGCCGCACGGTCGAGGACGGGCGGGAGACGGTGCACGCCATCCCGCTGGCGTTCACCGTCGATGCCACGCCCGGCGTCGAGGACCCGCGCAGCATGATCTGCGACACGCTGGGCGCGCGACTGCACATGGTCAGCGCCTCGCAGGCCTCGCTGCGCAACCTCGGCGCCTGCCTGCTGCGATGTGATCTCGAAGTGGAGGAACTCGTCTCCGCACCCTTCGCCGCCGGCCTCGCAACCCTGGTCGATGACGAGAAGCAACTCGGCGCGACCGTCATCGACATGGGCGGCGGCACCACGTCGCTCGCGGTGTTCAGCGAGGGGCACCTGGTCCACACCGCGCAGGTCGCGATCGGCGGCGGCCAGGTGACGAACGACATCGCGACCGTGCTGGCCACGCCGCTGACGCATGCCGAACGCATCAAGACCCTGCACGGCAGCGTGCATGGCGGCGCCGACGACGACCGCGAATTCCTGCCGGTCCCGCTGCTGGGCGAGGACGAGCACGCCATCGCGCGCATCCCGCGCAGCATGATCGTGAACATCATCAAGCCTCGACTAGAGGAGACCTTCGAGCTCGTGCGCGAACGACTCGATGCCGCATCGCTCGGGCGCGAGGGCGGCACGCGTGTGGTGCTCACCGGCGGCGGCAGCCAGCTGGTCGGCGCGCGGGAGCTCGCCGCACGCATCCTTGACCGCCAGGTGCGCATCGGCCGCCCGCTGCCCGTGCGCGGGCTTGCGGAAGCGGCCTCGGGCCCGGCCTTCGCGAATGCCATCGGGCTGCTGCTCTGGGGGGCCGGGGAAGGCCGCCCGGTGCTCGACATCGCGCCCGGCCCGGCGCGCGCCGGCAGCCCGTTCCGCCGCTTCGTCAACTGGGTGAAGGACCGCGTGTGAATGCGCCTCGCCCCGAATCGATTCCACCGCGTAGACACGATCAACCAGGAGGCCCGCCCATGACCCTGAACCTGACCGTGCCGCAGCAGCAGCACACCGATTTCAGCCCGCGCATCACCGTGGTGGGCGTGGGCGGCGGCGGCACCAACGCGGTCAACAACATGATCGCGATGGGCCTCGACGGCGTCGAATTCCTGGTCGCCAACACCGACAGCCAGTCGCTGTTCCATTCGCGCGCCGAACGCCGCGTGCAGTTGGGCCCGCACCTGACGCAGGGCCTGGGCGCCGGTGCGAAGCCCGAGATCGGGCGCGCCGCGGCCGAGGAAGCGATGGAAGAACTCGCCCGCCACATCGAAGGCGTGCACATGGTCTTCATCACCGCCGGCATGGGCGGCGGCACCGGCACGGGGGCTGCGCCGGTGATCGCGCGGATGGCGCGCGAGCGCGGCATCCTGACCGTCGGCGTAGTGACCAAGCCGTTCGACTTCGAAGGGCCGAAGCGCAAGAAGTCCGCCGATTCGGGCATCGAGGAACTGCAGTCCTTCGTCGATACGCTGATCGTCATCCCGAACCAGAACCTGTTCAGGCTGGCCAATGAACGCACCACCTTCCAGGAAGCGTTCAAGATGGCCGACAATGTCCTGTACATGGGCGTGCGTGGCGTGACCGACCTGATGGTCAATCCCGGCATGGTGAACCTCGATTTCGCCGACATCCGCACTGTCATGGCCGAGATGGGCAAGGCGATGATGGGCACCGGCGAGGCCGAGGGCGATGACCGCGCTACCAAGGCCGCCGAGGCCGCCATCAGCAACCCGCTGCTCGAGGACATTTCGATGGCCGGCGCGCGCGGGGTGCTGATCAACATCACCGGCGGCTACGACATGACCCTGTTCGAGGTCGACGCCGCCGCCAACCGCATCCGCAAGGAAGTGGACGAGGACGCGAACATCATCTTCGGCACCTCGGTCGACGAGGGTATGAACGGGCGCGTGCGCGTCTCGGTCGTCGCGACGGGCATCGACGTGGCGTCGGCGAACGGCCGGGGCGAGGTGCCGCTGAAGCTGGTCGCGAATGGCGCGCCCACGCAGGCGGTGGCCACGCAGTCCGTGGCGCCGGCCGCTCCGGTGCGCACGTCGCCGTCCTTCATCCGCACCGTGGCGGCGCCGGCCCCGGCGCCGGCGATGCGCCCGGCGGTCGTGGACTCCACGCCCGAGCAGCCGCCGCTGGCTGAGCCGGAGGCGCTGGACGCCTATGCCCCCGCGCACCAGGCGCCGGCGGACGCGCCGATCGTCGTCGGCCCCGCCGTGACCGCCGAACCCGTCGCGCCGCGCCAGCCCGAACCGGCGCGCCAGTCCTCCGGCATGATGAGCAGCTTGTTCAAGCGGGCGACCAACGTGACCGGCATGATGCGCCGCACCCTGCCGGAGGCCCAGCCGCCAATGGCGCAGCATGCGGTGCGCGTTGAACCCTCGGTTGTGCCGCAGCACGCGGTACCCGCGCAGCGCGCGGCCCCGCGCGCCGCGGCGCCGGACGAAATGGGCCTCGAGATCCCGACCTTCCTGCGCCGTCAGCACAATCCCTGACCGCATCGGCCGTTTTTTGGCCTTATTTTGCGCTGCACTAATTCAATGTTTTCAGTGGCTTGCAGCGTAATATAGAGAAACAAGGCTTGAATAGCGCCCCGGCTCGCAGAATGCTTCTGTGATCCGGGGCGTTGCCCATCACAGCATCGCGCCGCATCGAGGGGGATGCGGCACCTGCGGTGAAGGCAGCGACGCCCCCGAAAGGCACGAGGGCTATGGACGGCTTCATTCCGGCGGAGAACGGGCGACGCAGGACGCTGAAGGCACCCATCGGGTGCGTCGGCACCGGCCTGCATTCCGGTCGTCGCGTCGCGCTCACGCTGCGCCCTGCGGCTGCGGGCACCGGCATCGTCTTCCGCCGCACCGACCTGGGTCTGGACATTCCCGCGATGTTCGACCGCGTGGTCGACACCCGCCTGTGCACCGCGATCGGTCAGGGCGACGCGTCCGTCTCCACCATCGAACACGTCATGGCGGCGCTCGCCGGCAGCGGCATCGACGATGCCGTGGTCGAGGTCGACGGCCCCGAAGTGCCGATCATGGATGGCTCCGCCGCCCCGTTCCTGTTCCTGATCGATTGCGCCGGCATCGTGACCACGGCCGCCCCACGCGCCGCGATCGAGGTTCTGCGCGCTGTCCGCGTCGAGGAGCCGAACGGCGCCTTCGCCGAATTGCTGCCCGGCCGCGAACCCGCCTTCGACGCCGAACTCGAGATCGACTTCCCGAATACCGCGATCGGCCGCCAGGCGCTGGCGCTGCGCGTCTCCCCCCTCGCCTTTCGCGAGGGCCTGGCCGATGCGCGCACCTTCACCCTGGCCGAGGACGTGGCGCGGCTGCGCGCCGCCGGCCTGGCGCAGGGCGGCAGCCTGGCCAACGCCGTGGTCGTGGATGGGCCGATGGTCCTCAACCCGGGTGGGCTTCGCCGTCCTGACGAATTCGTGCGGCACAAGCTGCTCGACGTGGTGGGCGACCTGGCCCTGGCCGGCGCGCCGATCCGCGGGCGCTTCCGCGGTGCGCGGTCGGGCCATGCGCTGAACAACCGCGTGCTGCGCGCGCTGTTCGCCGACGCCACGGCGTGGCGCATGACCGGCCTGCCCGTTATGTCCGAGGGCGCGGCCGCGACCCCCGTGCGCGCCGCCGCCGCACCCGCCATCGCCTGATCGGTCGCCGCTTGGCGGGCAGGGCCCTCGCCATGATATACAGCGGCCCGACCTCATGGCTCCCCCGATGATTCGCGTCGCACTCCCTATTCTCGTTCTTGTCGCGCTGGCCGGATGCAGCCGCTTCCAGCAGGGCACCGGCGCGGATCCGTCGTTGGCCCCTGGGGCCGCCGTGGCGGATGCGGCCGACCAGTCGCCCGAGGCGCTCTACGCCGCCGGGATGCAGGAACTGCGCGCCAACCGCTTCCAGCGTGCCGTCGACCTGTTCGACGCCGTCGAGCGCGAGCACCCCTATTCGACCTGGGCGACCAACGCGAAGCTGATGGCGGCCTATGCCGACTACACGCGCAATCGCTACACCGAGGCGATCGGCGCGCTCGACCGCTTCATCCAGCTGCATCCGGCGCATCGCGACGTCGCTTACGCGTACTACCTGCGCGCGTTGTCGCAGTACGAACAGATCAACGACGCGCAGCGCGACCAGCAGCAGACCATCACCGCGATGACCGCGCTGCAGGACGTGGTGAACCGCTTCCCCGACACCGCCTATGCGCGCGACGCCCGGCTCAAGATGGACCTGGCGCGCGACCACCTGGCGGGACGCGAGATGCATGTCGGCCGCTTCTACCAGCGCCAGGGCCTGCAATCGGCCGCGATCGGGCGCTTCCGCCGCGTGGTCGACGAATACCAGACCACCAACCACGTGCCCGAGGCGCTGCACCGCCTGACCGAGATTTACATCTCGCTCGGCCTGACCGACGAGGCGCGTCGGACGGCGTCGGTGCTCGGCTTCAACTACCCGGGCAGCCCCTGGTACCAGGATTCCTACGCGCTGCTGGTGGAAGGCGCGCAGCCCGCGCCGCAGGACCGCCCCGGCTTCGTCCGCCGCAGCATCAACTGGCTGTTCTGAGAGAGGGGCACGGAAGCCCGTGCTCGCCAGCCTCGCCATCCGCGACGTGGTGCTGATCGAACGGCTCGATCTCGCCTTCGGCGCTGGCCTCACCGCGCTGACCGGCGAGACCGGGGCGGGCAAGTCGATCCTGCTCGACAGCCTGGGCCTGGCGCTCGGTGGCCGCGCCGAATCCGGCATGGTGCGTGCCGGGCAGCCGCAGGCCTCGGTCGCTGCCGCCTTTCATCCGCCCGCCGGCCATCCCGCCTTCGACATCCTGCGCGAACAGGGCATCGAGCCCGAGGAGGACCTGGTGCTGCGCCGCGTGGTGCAGGCCGATGGCCGTTCCCGCGCCTTCGTCAACGACCAGCCGGTTGGCGTGGCGCTGCTGCGGCGCCTGGGTGCGACGCTGGTCGAAGTTCAGGGCCAGCACGACCAGGTCGGCCTCGCGGACCCGGCCTCGCATGGCGGGCTGCTCGATGCCTTCGGCGCGCTGGAACCCCGCCGCGTCGCGACCGCGGAATCGTGGGGCGCCTGGCGCACCGCCACGAAGCGCCTTGCCGATGCGCGCGAAGCGATCGCCACCGCGCAGCGCGAGGAGGAATGGCTGCGCCACGCCGTCGCCGAACTGCGCGAACTGAACCCGCAGGAAGGCGAGGAAGACCGCCTCGCCGCCGAGCGCCAGCGCCTCCAGCAGGGCGAGCGCCGCGCCGAGGCCATCGCCGCCGCCATCGCCGAACTGACGCCGCGCGACCGCCGCGCCGCCACGCCCTCCCGTGCGTTGCGCGAGGCCGCCCGCGCGCTCGAACGCCTGCCTCCGCCCAACGACGAAGCCCAGCCCGCCATCGCCGCCTTGGCGGCCGCGCAGGACGCGCTGGCCGAGGCCGAGGCCGCGCTGCAGACCCTGCTCCACGAGGGCGGCCCGGATCCGCGTCGGCTCGAACAGACCGAGGAACGCCTGTTCGCCCTGCGCGCCGCCGCCCGCAAGCATTCGGTCGCGGTGGTGGACCTGCCGGAATTCGCCGCCGGGCTGCGCGCGCGCCTCGAAGCACTCGACGCCGGGTCCGGGCGCGTCGCCGCGCTGGAACGCGACGAGGCCGCCGCGCGGAAGGCCTACCTCGCCGCCGCCGCCGCCCTGACCGACGCGCGGCGCGACGCCGCGGCGAGGCTGGAGAAGGCCGCCGCCAAGGAACTCCCGCCGCTCAAGCTCGACCGTGCGCGCCTGGTCATCGACATCGCCGCGAAGGACGAAGCCGGATGGGGGCCGGACGGGCAGGACCGCGTGGCCTTCCTGGTCAGCACCAACCCCGGCCAGGCACCCGGCGCACTGGCCAAGATCGCCTCGGGCGGCGAACTCTCGCGCCTGATGCTCGCGCTCAAGGTCGTGTTGGCGCGCGGATCACCCGTGCCGACGCTGGTGTTCGACGAAGTCGATTCCGGCATCGGCGGCGCCACCGCGGCGGCCGTGGGCGAACGCCTGGCGCGCGTGGCCGAACGGCTTCAGGTGCTGGTGGTGACCCATTCGCCGCAGGTGGCAGCGCGCGGCGCGGCGCATCTGCGGGTGGCCAAGATGGTCAAGGGCGGGCGCGCAGAAACCCGCGTGGAAACCCTGCCCGAAGGCGAGCGGCGAGAGGAGCTGGCACGCATGCTCGCCGGGGAGCGCGTCACTGACGCGGCACGCGCCGCCGCGGAAAGCCTTCTCGCGGATGCGCGGTGACAGCAAGGTCGGGGGAGGGAACTCCCCCGAACCCCCTCCTTTTTCTGGAACTCCGCCCGCGCAGACGGGCAGCGCCATCAGGCGCGCCACGCCAGACGATGCACGGGCACTTAAACACCTGATCGCGCAACTCAACCGCGACCAGGGCGACCCGGACGACCTGCTCACCGACGCGCATGTCGAACGCGACATCATCGGCAACCCAAGCACGATCGCCATGGTCGCCCAAGGCACCGACGGCGCACTCATCGGCTACGCCACCGCGCACGCCACCTACGAGACCGGGCATGCCGAACACGGCCTGTATGTCGCCGACCTGTACACGTCGCCCACGCATCGCCGCAGAGGCATCGCCCGCGCGCTGCTCGCCGGCATCGCGCGCGCCGGACACGCGCAGGGCGCACGCCACCTCTGGCTGACCGCGAAGGCGCAGAACACCGCCGCCCACGCCTTCTACCGGCGCCTCGGCAGCCGCGGCGAAGCCGTCATGGCCTTCGCGGTGGTACAGCAGGATTTCCTGAACCTCGCCGCCGAACCCCCGCCATGATCCGCACCGCACGCCCCGCCGAAGCCGACGACGTCGCGGCCATGTTCAACGCCATCAACAGCCTCGATGGCCCAGGCCCCGTCGTGCCCATGACGGGCGCGCATGTGCGCCACCACTTGCTCGGCCCGAACCCGCTGTCGATGCTGCGCGTGGCGGAAGCGGATGGCGTATTGGCCGGCTTCGTCACCGGCAACATCGTGTTCGATTCCACCCGCGCGGCAGGCGGCTGCATCGTGGTCGATCTGTTCGTGCGCCCGGAATTCCGCCGCCGCGGCATCGCCCGCGCGCTGATGGCCGCACTCGCCGCCGAAACCCGCGCCGCCGGCGCCGTCTGCCTGTGGTGGGGCGTCGATGACGGCGATGACGAGGCCTCGGCCTTCTATGACTCGATCGGCGCCGTCATCGAGGAACACTTCACCGGCCGCCTGCTCGCGGGCGCCGCCTACGACACCCTCGCCGCCGAGGCCACCCCATGACGCCGCGCGACCCCGCCACGCTCACCGAAGCCGAGGCCGCCGAGGAACTCGCCGCGCTGGCCGCCGAGATCGCCCGCCACGACGCGCTGTATCACGGCCAGGATGCGCCCGAGATCAGCGACGCCGACTACGACGCGCTGGTGCGGCGCAACCGCGCGATCGAAGCGCGCTTCCCTGCCCTCGTGCGCGCCGACAGCCCATCCCGCCGCGTCGGCGCCGCCACAGCCGAAGGCTTCGCGAAGTCCCGCCACGGCGAACCCATGCTGTCGCTGAACAACGTGTTCAGCGCGGAGGACTTCGCCGAGTTCTGCGCCTCGATCCGCCGCTTCCTCGGCCTCGGCCCGGAGGAACCGCTGCGCTTCGTGGGCGAGCCCAAGATCGACGGCCTATCGATCAACCTGCTGTACGAGGACGGCGCCTTCGTGAAGGGTGCCACGCGCGGCGATGGCATCGAGGGCGAGGACGTCACGGCCAACCTGCTGACCATCGCCGACCTGCCGAAGCGCCTGCACGCCCCCTTCCCCGCCCGCATCGAGATCCGCGGCGAGGTCTTCATGGACAAGGCGGATTTCCTGGCCTTCCGCACCACGCAGGAACGCGCCCTGGCCGAGCGCGAAGCCCGCCGCGCGCGTGGCGATAAGCTCGGCGATGCGGTGATCGTGCCGGCCAATCCGCGCAACGCCGCAGCCGGTTCCGTGCGCCAGCTCGACGCGCGCATCACCGCCTCGCGCCCGCTCAAACTGTTCGCCTATGCCATGGGCGCCGCGAGCGAAGCACCGGCCGAGAGCCACCATGCCTTCCTGCAGCGCCTTGAAGCCTGGGGCTTCGCGGTGAACCCGCTCTCGACCCTGCTCGACAACGAAGCCGATGCGGAGGCCTTCCAGCGCCGCATCGGCGACGGGCGCGCATCCCTCGGCTACGATATCGACGGCGTGGTCTACAAGCTGGACCGCCTCGACTGGCAGCGGCGGCTTGGCTTCGTCGGCCGCGCGCCGCGCTGGGCGACCGCCTGGAAATTCCCCGCCGAGCAGGCCACCACCGTGCTCGAAGCGATCGAGATCCAGGTCGGGCGCACCGGCGCGCTGACGCCACGCGCGGTGATGCAGCCGGTCACCGTCGGCGGTGTCGTGGTGCGCCACGCGACGCTGCACAACGAGGACGAGATCGCCCGCAAGGACATCCGCATCGGCGACACCGTCCGCATCCAGCGCGCCGGCGATGTCATCCCGCAGGTGGTCGAAGTCCTGCTCGACAAACGCCCGCCCAGCGCCCAGCCCTTCGCCTTCCCCACCACCTGCCCGGCCTGCGGCAGCCATGCCATCCGCGACGGCGAGGACGTGGTGCGCCGCTGCACCGGCGGCCTGGTGTGTCCCGCGCAGGCGGTCGAGCGCCTCAAGCATTTCGCGTCCCGCCGCGCCATGGATATCGAGGGCCTGGGTGAGGAGAACATCCAGAAGCTGTTCGACGAGGGCCTGGTGCGCAGCCCGGCCGACATCTTCCGCCTGGCACAGCACGCGGATCGGATGCGGCAATGGGAGGGCTGGGGCGCGCGGTCGAAGAAGGCCGACGATGCGCGCAAGGTCGCCAAGCTGCTCGACGCCATCGAGGCGCGCCGCAACGTCCCGCTGGAACGCTTCATCTTCGCGCTGGGCATCCGCCGCATCGGCGAACAGAACGCGAAGCTGCTGGCACGCCACTACCACACGCTCGAGGACTGGCGCGCCAGGATGATCGCCGCCCACATCATCGGGTCGGAAGCGCGCGAGGAGCTCGGCTCCATCCAGGGCATCGGTCCCGCCATCGCCGAGGAGCTGGTGGAATTCTTCGCCGAACCGCGCGCGGTCGCGGCGCTCGACGACCTGGCGCGCGAGGCCCCGCCGCTGCCCGCGGAATCCAGCGCTGCGGCCGACAGCCCCTTCGCCGGCAAGACGCTGGTCTTCACCGGCACGCTCGAGACCCTGTCGCGCGATGAGGCCGAGGCGCAGGCCGAACGCCTCGGCGCCAAGGTCACGAAATCGGTGTCGAAGAAGACCGACTTCGTCGTGGTTGGCGCCGATGCCGGGTCGAAGGCGACCAAGGCCACGGAACTCGGCCTGCGCATCCTGACCGAGGCGGAATTCCGCGACCTGGCCGGCATCACCTGACGGCCCGGCCGATCGCGGGCGCGGATCGCAAGGCCGCGGCCAGGACGGGATGCCGCTGCGGACGCTGGCTCCGCGCGGGCCTGCGGCACCTTGCATGCGGATCAGTGCCGCCGAGCACGCGTCGCGGATCGCTGGCAGGAGCAGATCCCGGTCGGCATGGGACATTTGATCGGGTGACAGTGCTCGCAAGGACAAATGCCGCGCACCCGGGCGAGCGGAGGCGGCTCCCGCGTCTCGCGTCGCTTGCACCGGCGGTCTCAACGCCCAACCTGACTGGGTGAGATACAGCGACAGGAGACCGACATGGCCGACAAGATCGACGCGAAATTCACCGCCCATGCCAGCGCCACTGGCGGGCGCAACGGCCACACCGCGGCCGATGACGGCCTGGTCTCCGTGGACCTGTCCGTGCCCAAGGCGATGGGCGGCCCCGGCAAGCCCAATACCTCGACGCCCGAGCACCTCTTCGCCGCCGGCTACGCCGCCTGCTTCGGCGGCGCGGTGGACTTCGTCGGTCGTCAGCACAAGGTGAACGCGGCAGGCGCCAAGGTCAGCGCGGCGGTCTCGATCGGCCCGCGCGAGGGCGGCGGCTTTGGCCTGTCCGTCGTGCTGACGGTCGAGGACCCGACCATTCCCCAGGCGACGCTGGAAACCCTCGCCCAGGAAGCGCACGAGAAGATCTGCCCCTATTCCCACGCCACGCGCGGCAACGTGGACGTGACGCTCACCATCAAGGGCGGCTGAACCGGCCCGCGAGGGCCAGCAGCGCCGGACGGACGGCATGGCCCCGCGCCATGCCGGCGCCCGGCACACACGGCCGGATGCAGCATCAACGCACCTGATGCATTCCATCAAGGCAATGCGTTGGACGAATGGTGAGCGGTGGGCGCATCACGCTGCCCATGCCCGTCGATCCTTCCCTGCTAGCCGGATTCCTCATCGCCTGTCTGGTGCTGGTGGTCACGCCAGGCCCGGACATGGCCTTCGTGCTCGGCCAGACGCTCTCGGGCGGGGCACGGCGCGGCTGGGCTGCCACCGCTGGCGTTTATGCCGGCGTCGGCGTGCACATCGTGCTGGCCGCGCTTGGCGTCGCCGCCCTTGTCGCGGCGAACCCGGCGCTGTTCACCGCGCTGCGTATCGCCGGCGCGCTCTACCTGTTGTGGCTCGGCGCGCAGGCGATCCGTGCGGCATGGCGCGGCCCGGCCGCGGACAGCGCCGCCGAACCGGCCGCCATCAGCCTGTCGGCTGCCTTCCGCCAGGGCTTCGTGACCAACCTGCTGAACCCGAAGGTGGGGCTGTTCTTCCTGGCCTTCGTGCCGTTGTTCGTCGATCCCGGCCGCAGCCCGGCCTGGGTGCAGATGCTCATCCTCGGGCCACTGCTGCCCGCCATCGCGCTGCCCTTCTACGCGCTGCTGATCCCGGCCGCGGCGCGCATCGCCGGGCGGCTGCGCGCGTCATCGGCCGGGCGCTGGCTGGATGGCGCGGCGGGCACGCTGTTCGTTGGCCTCGGTGTCAGGATGCTGCTCGGGGCGCCGCGCTGAACAGCGCATCGAGACCGACGCGCATCATCGCGACGGGGTCGCGCCCCGGTCCGCGGCTGACGCTCGCAATGTGGCTGCCGGCCAGCACCACATGCCGTGCGCCGGCGATCAGCGCGCTGTCCACCGGCACCAGCCCGTCATTCGGGCCGTAGCCGCGCTTCTCCATCCATTGCGCGGCGGCCAGGTGCAGCCTCTCGCGCCCGCGCGCGGTGCCGGGGGCGAGCGCGGTCGCGAGGCACGCCACCGGCAGCGCCGCCAGCAGACGCGCGATCGGCCCCTGCGCGGCCGCCATCCAGTTGCGCCGTACGCCGGTCGTCAGGTCGCGCACGCCCTGCTCGGTGCCGATGCGCATCATGCGCGCGAAGCCGCCGGCCGCGGCCTCGAGCGGCTTGGCGCCAACCACCACATCTGCCACCGGGCTGCCGTGGAAAGGCGACTGCATCGCCAGGAAGCCCATGCAGCGCGCCTGTGCCGCGGGGTCAAGCAACGCCGCCAGCGCCTCCAGCCCGCCCTTGCTGTGCGCGATGACCAGCGCGGGGCGCGGGTCGGACAGGATGGCGGCGCGCAGCAGCGCGGCATTCGCCGCGACGGATTCCGCGGTGCGCAGTTTCACCACCGAGGCATCCGCACCCTGCGCGCGCAGCCATTCGGCCAAGGGCTGCATGTATTCCAGGCCAAGCGGCTGCAGCGCGACCGCCAGGTCGCCCATCAGCCCATAGACGAGCAGCACGCGCTGCCCGCCCAGGCGCGGCGTGTCACTCCCGCTCGGCATCCAGGCGATAGGCGATGCCGCCCTTCTCCGACACCAGGCGCGCGGTGGCGCGGCCCTCCGCGCTGCGTTCCAGGACAAGCAGGAAGGGGTCGTCGGGATCGGCCGAGATCCGCAGAAGCACCGCGAGCGCCCCCGGCCCCGCCGCCACCGCCAGCCCGCGTCCCCGTGCCGACACCCATTCGCAGGGCGCGGCATTCGGGTCCTCGCAGATGCCGCGATCGGCGGTCCATTGCAGTTCGACCGGACCGGCGGCGTCCTGGATCACATGTAGCCGCAGCGTGGCGGCGCCGGCGCGGGTGCGGATGCGCGGGTCGTCGCGCAGCAGCGACCAATTGCCGTTCCACGGCCCGGCCGCAGTGCCCCTCGCGCGCTCGGCCGCCGCCAGGGCACCGGCGGACTGCCCCGCCGCCGGCCCCGCCAGCAGCGCTGCCAACGCGGCGGCCCGGGCGGCGTGCCTCATCGCGGCGCCTCCAGCGCGCCGAGGCCCTGCTGCGTCCAGGCGACCGACTCGCACTGGCGTATGCAGGTCACGGTGGTCACGCGCACCCGCACCTGGTCACAGGACGCACCAACGGCCTGGGTGGGCGTGATCGAATCCCTGGATTCGCCCGCGTCGACGTTGCTGACATTCACGACGGAAACCGGAAGCGTCAGCGCCGCGCTGTTGCGCATATCGGTGGCGGCGATCTCGGCGATGAAGGTGCTCAGGCGCACCGTGCCGACGTTCCGAATCCGGAAGACCATGCCGCAGCGCGGCGTGGCGCCCCCGGTGTCGGTCTGCGCGATGACCTGGACCTCCGCCCGGTTGAGCACCCTGGCAGGGGTCTGCGCAGTGGCGGGGCCAGCCGCCAGGACGACGCCAAGCGCCAGCGCCATGTATCGAACCATTCACCCGGTCTCCATCGTTGCTGTCCCGGTCACCGCCGGGTGGCACAGCCTAGATGCCGCGCAGACCGTGTCACGACTGCATTTCACAGCATGGAATCCCCGGTCGGTGACCGCCGCCTGCACGTCGGCCGCGGGTTCCTAGAGCGGGGCGCAGGCCGCCGCCAGCCAGGCCGCCGTAGCGCCGTCCAGCGCCGGGCCGACCTCCGTCAGCACCCGGGCGTGATAGGCGTTCAGCCAATCCCGCTCCGCCACCGTCAGCAGCGCCACATCGACCAGCGCCCGGTCGAAGGGCGCCAGCGTCAGCGTCTCGAATTCCAGGAAAGGCTTGGCCGCGCCCGGCACGGTGGACGGCACCACCAGCAGCAGGTTCTCCAGCCGTATGCCGTATTCGCCGGTGGCGTAGAAGCCGGGTTCGTCGGACAGGATCATGCCCTCGCGCAGCGGCACCACGCGTGCGGCGCGCGAGAAGGCCGCCGGGCCTTCATGCACCGACAGGAACGACCCCACGCCATGCCCGGTGCCGTGGTCGTAGTCGAGCCCGGCATCCCACAGCGGCCGCCGCGCCAGCGCATCGAGGTGCGGCCCCGCGACCCCCGCGGGGAAGCGTGCGGTCGCCAGCGCGATATGCCCCTTCAGCACGCGCGTCGCGCGGTCGCGCAACCCCGCCGGCGCGGGCCCCGGCCCGGTCCAGAGCGTACGCGTGATGTCGGTCGTGCCGTCCAGGTACTGCCCACCGGAATCGATCAGGTAGCACTCGTCGGGCGCGATGCGGCGGTTGCTTTCCGGGGTGACGCGATAGTGGACGATGGCACCGTGCTCGCCCGCGCCCGAGATGGCGGAGAAGGATTCGCCGCGGAAGCGGTCCACCTCGCGGCGGAATGACAGCAGTTGGTTCGCCGCCGAGATCTCGCTGAGGCCACCCTGAGGCGCCTGCGCCGCGAACCAGGCGAGGAATCGCGCCATCGCCACCGCGTCGCGGCGATGCGCCGCACGCGCGCCGTCACGTTCCACCGCGTTCTTGCAGGCGCGTGGCATCCGGCAGGGGTCCTCGCCCGGGCTGACCTCAGCACCGGCGGCGCGCAGACGTTCGGCGAACCAGGCGGGCGTCGCCTCGGCATCGATGCGCACGCGCCGGCCACGCAGCGCATCGAGCGCGGCGGGCAATTCCTCGCGCGGTCGCACGACCACCTGGTTGCCGAGGTGCGAGCGCGTGGCCGGCGGCACCTTGCGCGGGTCCATGAAGACATCGACGCGCGCGTCGTCATGCAGCAGCGCGAAGCCCAGCGCGAGCGGCGTATTCGCAAGATCCCCGCCGCGGATATTGAGGAGCCAGGCGAGCGAATGCGGGTCGGCCAGCACCACCGCGGCTTCCTTCGCGGCGCGGAGTTCGGCCGCGGCCTCGGCCCGCTTGTCCTCGGCCGGCTTGCCGGCGAAGGCGATGGGGTGCGGCAGGGCCTCGGCCATCGGTGCGGGCGGGCGATCCGCCCAGGCGGCATCGACCGGGTTCGCCGTGACCGGCACAAGCGTGACGCCGGGCACAGCCAGGCGATCGATCGCGGGCGCCGCATGCAGCCACGGGTCGTAGCCGATGCGCTGGCCCTGGGCATGCGCCTTCAGCCACTCGGTCGCGGGTTCCTCGGTCAGGTGCCGGCATTCCCATAGCGCCGGGTCGGTCTGGGTGCGCACCTGCAGCGTGTAGCGGCCATCGGTGAAGACCGCCGCGCGGTCCGCCAGCACGATCGCCATGCCGGCGGAGCCCGTGAATCCGGTCAGCCAGGCCAAGCGTTCGCCCGAGGGCGGGACGTATTCGCCGATATGCTCGTCGGATCGGGGGATGATGAAGCCCTGCAGGCCGGCGTCATGCAGGCGGGCGCGGAGGGCGGCGAGGCGGTCTTGGGGTGACAGGGTCGTGATCCTCGTTACCGCATTGTTGCATTCATCCACAGGAAGCCATGCGTTTATCACATAACTTGATCGTGTCCTTGGCGCATCACCTGTGGCCGTGCTGCACCTATATTGCGTCCACGAAGGGTCGGCCGCCCCGCACGGGCCGCCCACCCGGGACAAGGACACTTACCATGGACGCCCGTATCACCAAGGCCGAGGCCGCCCTGCTGCTGCCCGCCACAACCATCCCCTCCCGCCGCCTGGCCGAGGTCGAGGCCATCCGCCTCGCCGCCATCGCTGCGCGCGACGAGGCTGTCGCCGACGGCGTCCGCCGCGCCGGCCAGGCCATGCTGAACGCTGCCGAGGCTCTGGTCCGCGCGCTGGTCACCTTCCCCGCGCGCATCGACACCTACCGCGCGCTGCGCAGGCTGTCGGACCGCGAGCTGCGCGACATCGGCATGACGCGCTTCGATATCCCGCGCGTCTTCGACCCGTCCTTCGCGACGCGCGCCGCGAATGACAGCCCGCAGGCGCCGCAGCGCGCCGCCTGAGGGTCTGTTCGGCACCTCCGCCACCGGCGTCCCACATCCGCATCCTGGAATGGGTCGCCGGCCGGGGGCGGGCCGGTACCGGGCGGCGCGCATGCGCGAGACGGAACATGCCCGACCAGACACGGACACCGTGGCGGCGCGGCGATCACCGCGCCGTTACAATTTTCGTTGTTGGCGCCGCCCCGCCATGCCTACGCTTTCCCTGGGGAAAACCCTGGGGGAACGAACATGCTGCGCATATTCCAGATCGTCGGCGCCCTTCTATTGCTGGCAGCCCCGGCTGCCGCCCAGGCCCCCTGTCCAGCCAATTTCCAGGGACAGTCGGCGCCGGTGACCTGCTCCTGCGCGACCGAGGCGGCGCTTTCGGGCAGCGTGTGGGGCTCCGGGACCTACACCACCGACAGCCGGATCTGCCGCGCCGCGGTCCATTCCGGCGCCATTCCCGCCACCGGCGGCGTGGTGGTGGTCACCCCGGCGCCTGGCCTGCCCGCCTATGCCGGCAGTGCGGCGAACGGCATCACCACCTCCAACTACGGGCCTTGGAGCGCATCCTTCACCGTAGCCGCGCCGGCCGCCGCCGCCGCGGCCTGCCCCGCCACCTTCCAGAACCAGGCCGCACCGCTGACCTGCACCTGCACCACCGAGGCCGCGCTGTCCGGCACGGTCTGGGGGACCGGCGTCTACACCGCCGATAGCCGGGTCTGCCGCGCCGCCATCCATGCGGGCGCCATCCCGGCCACCGGCGGCGTCGTCGCGGTAACGCCGGCGCCCGGCCAGCAGGCCTATGCCGGCAGTGCGGCGAACGGCATCACCACCTCCAACTACGGGCCGTGGAGCGCCTCCTTCACCGTGGCTGCCGCCGGCGCCCTGGCGGCGGACCTCGACGCCTGCCCGGCGAATTTCGAGGGGCGGACCGCACCCGTCAGCTGCGCCTGCGCGCCGGAAGCGGCGATGTCGGGGTCGGTCTGGGGCACCGGCATCTACACCACCGACAGCCGCGTCTGCCGCGCCGCGGTCCATGCCGGGGTCATCCCGGCGACAGGCGGGGCCGTGAACATCGTCCCGGCGCCGGGGCAGAACGCCTATGCCGGCAGCGCCGCCAACGGCATCACCACGTCGAACTACGGGCCGTGGGGCGCATCCTTCACCTTCCGGCGCTGATCGGAAGCTTCGCTTGAACATCGGGTGCCGGCGGTCGATCCCATCGACCGCCGGCCTTGGCGTGTCCCGACCCTCGCATGCGTCCGGCCTGAGGCACCCCTCGGCCGATGCCCGAACGGCCGGGCGGGCTCGCGGGCGGCGGCCGCTGCGGTCACCCAGCCCCGCGCTTGGCCGCAAGTGCCGCTGGCATGACGGCCGAGGCGCGGCGGCGCGCCTGGCCTCGCAGCACCGTGGGGCACGCACCCCTGGATGCATGCCAGGGCAGCGGCGGCACGACATCGTGGCGCCCCAGGCGGCTGCACCGCCGCCGGCCGGGACAAGGCGCGTGCGCGCGTCACCCGTTGCGCAGGCGAAGGCGGCCCTGCCGCGGATAAGCCCGCCGTCCTGCGCGTCCAATCAGCGCTCGAAGCTGAAGGACCCGCCCCAGGGCCCGAAGTTCAACGAGGTGACGCCGTTGGACTGGCTCCCGGTGAACTGGGCCTGCCGTCCGCGCGGCACCATGCCCACGGCGCCGCCCTGCGGCCCGACAAGGCCGGCATGCCGCGCAGCGCGGCAGATCTGGCTGTCGGAGGAATACACGCCGGTGCCCCAGACCGATCCGCTCGCCACCAGGTTGGCGGTGCAGATGCAGGACAGCCGTTCGGTGCGGCCCTCGAAATTCGCCGGGCAGGTCGGTGTCTCGGCGATCTGGGGCATGCCGAAGGTGAAGGATGCGCGCCACGGCCCGAAGGCCTGGGTGGTGATGCCGTTCTGACTCTCACTGGGATAGGAGGCCTGGCCGGGTGCCGGCTCCACGCCCACGACGCCGCCGCTGCGGTCGATGACGCCGGCATGCATCGCCGCACGGCAGATCCGGCTGTCTGAGGTGTAGATCCCCGAGCCCCAGACAGCGCCCGTCCGGCCGGCCTCGGCACTGCAGGTGCAGGTAAGCGGCGCGGTCCGCCCCTCGAAATTCGGGGGGCAGGGCGCCTGCGCGGCCGCCGTGCCGGCCAGGGCCAGCAAACCGCCGAAAGCCAGAATCAGACGCCGCATCGCGCTACCCTCACAGGACCGTGGGCGCCGAGACTAGAGCATCACGCGGCAGAGCGGAATCGACCGGGCGGATCAACGACATGGTGCCTGTTCACCACACCGGCGATGTCGCCTTTGCCGATCGGCCGCGAGCGCATCTTCCGGGCTGTCGGTCGCGGCGCCGACCCGGCCACCCAACAACCGATGCCGGGTGGGAACCCGGCCGGTGCCGCCCGGTCGGAAAGCGCGCTAGCCTGGGACGCGTCCTTGGAGGGATCGCCCCGAATGCGTCTTGGTCTGTTCATGATGCCGCTCCACCCGCCGGCACGCCCGATGCACGAGACGCTGGCCGAGGATACCGAGAAGTCCCTGCTGGCCGACCGGCTGGGCTTCGACGAGCTTTGGGTCGGCGAGCATTTCTCCGCCACCTCCGAACCGATTGCATCCCCACTGATGTTCATGGCCGGGCTGGTGCACCGCACGCGGCTGGCCTTCGGCACCGGCGTGATCAACCTGCCCAACCACCACCCGGCCATCGTCGCGGCCGAGGTCGCGCAATTCGACCATATGTCCGGCGGGCGGTTGATGCTTGGCATCGGGGCCGGCGGCCTCGCCTCGGACTTCGAGCTGTTCGGCGACATCGCGCCGATGGAACGCGGCAAGCGCATGCTCGAATCGATCGAGACCATCCAGGCGATCTGGGCCGGCGGCCCGCCCTACGACATCGCTGGTGCCACCTGGCCCATCCGCCTGTCCCGCACTGTGCTGCCCGACTACGGCGTGGGCTTCATGCCCAAGCCCTTCCGGCCGGGCGGGCCGTCGGTGCACATCTCCGCCCGCCAGGCCGACAGCTACGGCGTGACCGTGGCCGCCGCGCGCGGCTGGGGCGTGATCAGCGCCAATTTCGTGGCGCACCGGATCCTGGCCGGACATTGGCGCAGCATGGCGAAGGGCCTGGCCGAGGCCGGCCGCCCGGTGGACGGGTCGAACTGGCGCGTCGCGCGTAACATGGTCATCGCCGCGACCGACGCCGAGGCCCGCGCCCGCGCCACCGCGCCCGAGGGGGCGACTCGCTACTACTACGACTACCTCGGCAGCCTCGCGAAGCGCGCGGGCCTGGCTGGCACCATGACCCCGCGCGAGGACATGGACCCGATGGCGGCCACGCCCGAGGACATGATCGAGGCCTGCGTCATCGCCGGATCCCCACGCACCGTGCTCGACCGCCTGGTGGCGCTGCGCGAGGAGGCCGGCCCCTTCGGCCACCTGCTGATGCCGGGCCTCGACTGGACCGGCGTGAACGCGGCCTGGGAGGCGGAGAGCATGCGGCGCCTGGCGGAGGAGGTGATGCCGTGGCTGCGCCAGCATGCGGAGGCGACGGCGAAGGCGGCGGAGTAGCGCGCCTGCATGCTGCCGACATCCTGCTGCGCGTGCTCGGGATCTGCTGCTGGCTGGTCGCGATGAACATCCTGGCGATCGTCGCCGTCCACCACGACAAGCGCATGGCGCAGCAGCGCCGGTGGCGGCTGTCGGAGCGGCTGCTGCTCCTGATCGCGCTGCTTGGTGGCTCGCCGGGCATGCTCGTGGCGCGCCGGCGCTTTCGCCACAAGACGCGCAAGCAGCCCTTCACCGCTGCGCTGTATGCGGTCTGCGGCCTGCAAGTGGTCGCCATCGCCTGGCTGGTGCTGAACGGTCCGACCATCCCGCCCGCGGTCTTGCGGCAGGTCAGCGCGTTAACGTCGCGCTAACCGCCGTCCCGCACAGTGCGACGATGCAGGTTGCACTCAACACGTCCATTGCCGCGTCGGTGCAGGGCATGCAGCGGGCCACCGACCGGCTCGCTGAGGCCGCCAGCGTCATTGCGGCACCCGCGGCGAGCCCTGCACGCGGGTCTGACCCATCGCCGGCGCCGCCCACCGGCAATGAGGGCCTGACCGCCGCGCAGGCCAGCGGCGATGTCGAGCAAGCGATGGTCGATACCATCCTGGCCCGCCGCGCCTACGAGGCCAACGCCAAGGCGCTCGAGACCAATGCCCAGCTCCAGCGCGACGCGCTGAGCCGCAGCGCCTGACCGGGCGTCAGGCGAACAGGTCGAGCCCGTCCGTCGCGAAGCGCACGCTGCCGTCGCACAAGATCGGGTTGACCCCGCCGGTGTGGTGGCTCCGTGCGGGCGCGGCGTCGGCCGGCGCAGGATCCCACGCCAGATCCTCCGTCACGGCGGGGCCAGGCCAGTCGGGGAACGTGCCGTCGCGCCCATCTGGCGCTAGGGCCTTGAACAGGAACATGTCCGGCTCCGCGACGGTGTCCTGGCCGCCCGACGGCGGAACGGTCACCTTGATGTGCAGTTCCTTGATCTCGATGGGCATGACGGGCCTCCTTCAGGGCTTGATGAACGCCTTCGCGTTCGCGTTCGACGAAGTGCTTCAGGGCGGTAGGTGGGGGTGCGCGGTCGGTCGCGCGGCGGCCACGACCGTGCAGTACGCGATGCGCCCTGCACGGTGCGCAGCGGGCCCGGGCGCCCAACCCGCCCGGCCCGTCGACGCCCGCGCGATGTGTCAGACCGCGTTGTCCGAGACCTTGACGTAGCCGGTCGAGTACGGCCCCCCGGCTTCGACGCCCGCAGTCGCAAGGTCGGACAGGTCGTCGAATGGCCCCAGCAGGGCCGCAGGCAGGTCCTCGAGCGCCGAAGGCGGGCGCACGGTGACGTATTTCCACTCGACATCGGCCATGGCCGCGGAAGCCGGGTTCTCGCCGGTGATGATCCGGCCATCGACGATGACATCATCGCCCGCGACCGCTTCGATCGTGTCGACGGACACACGGTACTCGCGCCAGCCAGCCGCCGCCGCTGCCTCGCCCGGTGGCGCCGCGTCCCAGGAGAAACTGTCGACCTCGATGGTGCCACGCTGGTCGTCGCCGCCCGCCGTCGCCGACGTCCCGTCGATCCGCGCCCAGGCAAGGACGGTGGTCGCATGGGAGATGCCCGCTGCCGGGTCCGCCGCATCCACCGCCAGGCGCGCGTCGTCCGCCTCGCCCGTCGTCGCGCCGTGCCCGAGCAGCGCTGCCGAGAGGGTCTTGCCGGTGCCGGGCGGTCCCTCCGCCATCCCGGATTCCGGCGTCGCGCCCATGAGCGCGTCGGCGTGGGACAGCTCACCGGTACTGCTTTCGCTTCCGCCCCCGTGGCCGCTGACCTGGTAGCTCGTGACCAGTACGTCCGGGAGGTCCACGCTCGCGGCGGCCGCATCGTCGCGCAGGATGCCGCTGTCATCGGCCGCCTGCGCGTTCAGCTCGTGGTTGCGCACGAGGATCGTCGGGCCGCTGGGCCTGCCGGCCGCGTCCCCGACGGAACCGGCAACGAGCGCGGCATCGCTTGCCTCGGGACGGCCCTTGATGTCGCCGATCGGTATGTAGATGGGCATGGCGGTGTTTCCTTTTCCGTGTGGATGGTGAGGCCACGCTCATGCGCAGCCGGCCGTCCTATGGATCGCTCCGTATCCGGAAAGGAACCCGCAGCCCCGCACGCACCTCATGCGCGGTTGCATCCGCGCAGGCGCCTGATGCAGCGTTGCGGCGGGGGAATGTGATCCATGTCGCTGAACTGGGATGACCTGAAGGTGCTGCTGGCGATCAGCCGGTCGGGGTCGCTCACCTCCGCCGCCGCGCTGCTCGGCATCGACCAGTCCACCGCCGGGCGGCGCATCTCGGCCCTCGAGGCGGATCTCGGAGCCATCCTGTTCGTCCGCTCCAAGACCGGCTTCGCGCCGACGCCCGCGGGCGAGGTCACCATCGCCCGTGCCCTCGAGATGGAAGCCCGCGCCATCCGCCTCAGCGAGGAGGTCGCGAACGCGGGCCAGGGCGCGGTGGGCCTGGTGCGCATCATCGGCAATCCGTGGAGCACGACGCGGCTCGTCGAGCGCGCGGTGCCGGCGCTGCTGGCGCGCCATCCGCGGCTCGACCTGCGGATCATCACTGCATACGCGGGCCGCAGCCTCGGTCGGGGCGAGGCCGCACTCGCATTGTGGTTCGAGGTGTCGCCGCGCGACGCGGAATTCGCGGTCAAGCTCGGCGACGTGCCCTACGCGGTCTATGCGCCCGCCGGCGTCGATCCCGGCCCGCTGCCCTGGGTGTCATTCTGGGACGACGACGCGCCGCTGCGCGGACTGATCCGCTGGATCGAACGCGAACGCAAGGCGGGCGAGGCCCTGCGGCTGACCGCGACGGATTCGGCGGTGCTGCGCGCGGGCATCCGCGGCGGCCTGGGCAAGGGGCTGCTGCCGATGTGCCTGGCCGAGGGCGATGCATCCCTGGTGCGCGTGGCCGACGGCCCGCCCGAACTCGTGCGCACCCTGCACATCCATGCGCATCCGGACACGATCCAGACGGCGCGCATCCAGGTCACCATGGCCTGGCTGCGGGAGTCCTTCGCAGACGTCTTCCTGCCGGCGACCGTCGGGCGGACCGCGTGATAGGCTGCAGGGTGGCATCTGCGCGGACCGGGACCCATGCGGCTTCAGGACGACGATATCGACCTCGTGCGCGGCAGTTTCTGGCATGTCTCCCGCATGGGGCCGGAGACGGCTGCGATCTTCCATGACCGGCTGTTCGAGATCGCGCCACAGACCCGCGTGATGTTTCCCACCGACCTCACGGAGCAGGGCACCAAGCTCATGAGCATGCTGGGGTCCATCGTGGCACGGCTGCATGACCACGAGGTGCTGTTCCCCATGGTGGCCGACCTTGCCCGCCGCCACGTCGCCTACGGCGCGCAGCCCGCGCATTACGAAGCGGTTGGTGCGGCGCTGATGGCGGCGCTGTCCCGCACGCTCGGCGAGCGTTTCACGCCAGACGTCGAGTCCGCGTGGCGCAACGCCTACGACGCCCTGGCGCGGACCATGATCGAGGCCGCCTGGCCGCCAGAGCAGCCCGCCTCCTAGTCGACCCCGCGCCGCGCCGCATGACTGGCCTGCCGCGAACGGAGCCCGCGCCCGACCGCTGCGCTCACAAAGCGCGCAGCTGTTCGCAACGCCGCATCCTGCTCTTCACGGTATGCAACGTTGCACAGACGTCGGCCCCTTTGGCGCGCTCAAAACCAGTGCCGGGCTGATCCGTCGGACAGCCACGCCGCGCAGCGGTCCGCTGCCGTGCAGGACGGACGGACGGAAAGGACCAGTAACGTGCCAGTATTTCTCAAGTGGGACGGGATCGACGATGATCCTACGCCGCCGCCCCCGCCCCCACCCCCGGCGAATGGCGGCGGTCGCGATGGCAAGGTCAGCGATCTCTCGGCCGATCCGGGTGGCCGCGCCGATGGCGGCGGCACGGGCAAGACGCTGTCGGCGACACTGCTTGGGAAGCCCGGCCCGATCGGCGGCGAGGCCGATGCCCATGCATCCGATGCCTTCTTCTTCGACCAGACGGGTCGTCTCGAGCACACGTCGCCCGACGATGGGGCCAGCTTCGTCATGAACGACATGATTCCGGCCGAGCCGACGGAGCAATTCGACCTGATGGGGAGCGAGCCAGATCTGGGTGTGCTGCCCCTGGAGCAGATGGCGCTGAACTTCACGAGGGTCGATTGGGACTGAGGATGCCGACGGCGCGGCAATCCGCCCCGTACCGAGAACCGGGCCGGTCGCTGACAGTCTGGCCCGGGTCAGGCGCCAAGGGTGACCGCCCCTCGCTGGATGGCCGTGCTCCAGACCGCGCCCAAAAGGGCGGCCTCGGGCGCGCAGGCGCAGCCGCATGGCGTTGGACCGACGGGGCGGCTCAACCCCGCCGGCGCAGCACGAGCGTCGTCCAGGGCCCGACATCGATGCGGCGTTCCAGCACCACCCCCTGCCGCCGATGCGCCGCCAGAACCATGCGGGCCTGCGTGCCGAGCAGCCCCGCCAGGATCGCCGTCCCGCCCGGGGCCAGGTGCAGCGCCAGATCCCGCGCCATGTCGCACAACGGCCGCGCCAGGATATTCGCGAAGATCAGGTCGTAGCGCACGCCTTTCATCTGCCGCGGCTTCCAGCCATCGGCCAGAATGGCGCGCATGCGCCGCGGCACCAGGCCGTTCAGCCGCGCATTTTGTTCGCAGACCCGCACGGACCAGGGTTCGATGTCGGTGGCGAGAGCACGGCAGGGCAGCATCTTCACCGCCGCCATGGCCAGGATGCCGGATCCGCTGCCGAGGTCGCAGACCGTCCGCGGCCGCCGATGCGCCACGGCCTCGAAGGCGCGCAGGCAGCCCTGGGTGGAGGCGTGTTCGCCGCTGCCAAACGCCAGACCGGCATCGAGCTTCAGCACGATACGCCCGCGCGTGACGGGGTCCGGCACATGAGTCGGGCGGATCAGGAAGCGCCGGCCGATCGGCATTTCCGGAAACGCCTGCACGGTGCGCGCGAGCCAGCCGTCGGCCTCGACCGGCGCGGCCAGCAGCGGCGGCGGATCGATGCCGGCGACGGCGGCGGCGAGCGCCAGCGCGGCGTCCAATTCCGCGTCATGCGCGCCGGCCTCGCGCACGCCTTCGATCCGCCAAGTGTCGGTCGGTTCGTCGCGGAACAGTGCGACGGTGCTGCACACCTGCTGCAACGCCGCCTCGAAGACCGGCACGGCGTGTTCGGGCAGGGCGTCGATGACCAGCGCCTCCAGCGGCTCGGCGCGGCGGCGCGACAGGGATGCGGCGGTATCGGGCCCCGAGGCGCGCATCAGGACTTCTCCACGAAGCGGTCGAGCAAGCGCTTCTCGCCGGCCTTCTCGAAGGCGATGTCGAGGCGATCCTCCTCGACCGCCAGGACGCGGCCGTAGCCGAATTTCTGGTGGAAGACGCGCTCGCCCACGACGAAGACGGAACTCGCCGCGGGGCGTTCCTTCACCTCCCAGGCACCGGCTTCGATCATGCGGCGCGGGCGCTGCGCGAACAGGCCGCCACCGGCGAAGACCGAGGCTTGCGGGCGGGCCTCGCGCTGCGCCGCGCCTTCGCGCTGCACCTGTTCGGCCGGGAGTTCATCGAGGAAGCGCGAGGGCAGTTGCGACTGCCAATTGCCATAGACCATGCGATTGGCAGCATGGCTGATGACCGCGACGCGCCGTGCGCGCGTGATGCCGACATAGGCGAGGCGGCGTTCTTCCTCCAGACCCTTGTCGCCGCCCTCGTCCACGCTGCGGCGGGAAGGAAACACGCCTTCCTCCCAGCCCGGCAGGAAGACCATGTCGAATTCCAGCCCCTTGGCGCCATGCAGCGTCATCAGGCTGACGCGCTCGCCCTCGGCGGCCTCGTCATTCTCCATCACGAGTGCCACGTGTTCGAGGAAGGCCGCCAGGCTCTCGTAGTCGGCCATGGCGCTGACCAGTTCCTTCAGGTTCTCGAGCCGACCCGGCGCCTCGGGCGATTTGTCCTGCTGCCACATGGCGGTGTAGCCGCTCTCATCCAGCAGGGTCTGCGCCATGACCACATGGCCCTGGACGGGCAGGATGGCGCGCCAGCGGTCGAAGCCCTGCATCAGTTCCGACAGCGCGGCGCGGGCGCGGGCGTTCTTGATCGCGCCGGTCTCCAGCGCGCGCGCGGCGGCCAACGCCAGCGGAATCGATTCTGCGCGCGCGATGGCGTGCATCGATGCCATGGCGGTGTCGCCCAGGCCGCGCTTGGGCAAGTTCACGATGCGCTCGAAGGCCAGGTCGTCGGCCGGCTGCGCCACCACGCGGAAATACGCCATGGCGTCGCGGATCTCGGCGCGTTCGTAGAAGCGCGCGCCGCCGACGATCCGGTACGGCACGCCGATCGCGATCAAGCGTTCCTCGAAGGACCGGTTGAGGAAGCCGGCGCGCACCAGGATGGCGATCTCGCTGAGCGACGTGCCAGCGCGCCGTGCGGCTTCGATGCGCTCGCCGACCATGCGGGCTTCCTCGACGCTGTCCCACATCGAGACGACGCGTACCTTGTCGCCATCCGCATCGTTGCGGCCCGCGCGCAGCGTCTTGCCCAGCCGCCCTGCATTGTGCGCGATCAGGCCGGATGCGGCGGCGAGGATCGGCTTGGTGGAACGGTAGTTGGATTCCAGGCGCACGATCGTGGCACCCGGAAAATCCTTCTCGAAGCGCAGGATGTTCTCGATCTCCGCGCCGCGCCAGGAATAGATCGACTGGTCGTCGTCGCCGACGCAGCAGATGTTCCGGTGGCCCTGCGCCAGCAGCCGCAGCCAGTAGTACTGCACCAGGTTGGTGTCCTGGTATTCGTCCACCAGGATGTAGCGGAAGCGCCGGTGGTAGTCGGCCAGGATGTCGGCGTTGTTGCGCAGCAGCGTCACGACATGCAGCAGCAGGTCGCCGAAATCCGCCGCGTTCAGCGCTTTCAAGCGATCCTGGTAGGCGACATACAGCTCCGTGGCGCGCCCGCCCGCATAGTCGGAATCCTCGGCCGGCGTCACGGCCGTCGGTTCGAGCCCACGATCCTTCCAGCGCTGGATCACCGCCATCAGCCCGTTCGCCGGCCAGCGCTTGGTGTCGATGCGCGCGGCGTCCATCACCTGCTTGAGCAGCCGCATCTGGTCGTCGGCATCGAGGATGGTGAAGTTCGAGGACAGCCCGACCTGCTCGGCATGCCGGCGCAACATGCGCGCCGCCAGGGCGTGGAAGGTACCGAGCCACAACCCCTCGGCCGGCTGGCCCAGGATCGCGGAGACACGCTCGCGCATCTCGCGCGCCGCCTTGTTGGTGAAGGTAACGGCCAGCACCTGCGACGGATACGCCTTGCCCTGCAGCAGGATATGGGCGAAGCGCGTCGTCAGCACCCGCGTCTTGCCGGTGCCGGCACCGGCCAGCACCAGCAGCGGCCCGTCCACCGCCTCGACCGCCGCGCGCTGCTCGGGGTTCAGCCGAACCAGGTAGTCCGCGCCGCTCACTGGCAGTTCCCGACCGACCCCGCCGCGCAGATGCGCCGCCCATCGGTCCAGCGCGCCCCGCCCAGCAGAGCGCCCGCCAGGTTCGCACCCGCCAGGTTGGCGCCGGTCAGGTCGGCATCGGTCAGGTCGGTGCGGAACAGCGTGGCGCGGCGCAAATCCGTGCCCACCAGCTTGGCGCGCTGCAGGTTCGCCCGCGTGAGGTCGGCGCTGCGCAGCACCGCGCGCGACAGGTCGGCACCCGCCATCTCGGCCGAGACGAACCGCGCCTCGATCGCATCGGCCTCGACCATCTTGGCGTCGGTCAGCGTCGCGCGTTGGAAGGATGCGTCGCGCAGCAACGCCCCCGACAGGTCCGCCCCTGACAATTCGCTGGCATCGAGCAGGCAGCGGCGCCATTCGACGCGGGGCGCGGGCGGGTCGGTGCAGCCGGCCATGGCAGGAAAGGCCAGCAGGACCAGCCCCGCGATCAGGGTGGGCAGCGAGGATGGTGTCAGCACGCTACGGCATATAGAACCTCGGGCGCATCCCACCAACTGCCAGGCCTGCCGATCCTGTCTCCCCTGCGCTTCCTCGAATGGTCGGCCCGCCAGGGCGGTGCGCTGCTGGCCGGCGGCATCTTCGTGGGGCTGCTGGTTCCGCCACTCGCGGCGCTGTTCCGCGACGTGGTCACCATCACGGTCGCGGGGCTGATGACCCTGGTGCTGCTGCGGGTGGATCTCGCGCAGGTGCTGGCCTATCTGCGCCGGCCGGTGCTGGTGGCGGCACTCACGGCCTGGCTGCTGCTGGCCCTGCCGGTGCTCGCCTATGTCATTGCGATGGCGGCGGGCATGGACGGGCCGTTGGGGGCGGCGCTGGTGATCAGCGCCATGGGCTGCGCTGCCACCTCCTCGCCCGCCTTCGCGCGCCTGGTCGGGCTCGATGGCGAGATCAGCCTGGTGGTGGCGGTGGTCACCACGCTGCTGGTGCCCTTCACGGCGCCGCCGCTGGCGCTCGGGCTGATGGGGATCGACCTCGCGATCTCGCTGCCCGGGTTGATGGCGCGCCTCGCGCTGGTGGTGGGGCTGCCGCTGCTGCTGTCGATCGCGATCCGGCGGCTGGTGGCGGCCCCCACGCTGGCGCGGTTTGGCGGCGCGGTGGATGGCGCGGTGGTGTGGCTGGTGGTGCTGTATGGCTTCGGTGTGATGGACGGGATGCTGGCCCGGCTGCTGGCCGAACCGGCCTGGGTCATGGGCGGCCTGGCGCTCGCCTTCGCGGGGAATTTCGGCATGAACATCGCGACCGCGCTGGCCTTCGCGGCCGCCGGGCGGCGCCTGGCGCTGGCCGGCGGGCTGCTGGCGGGCAACCGCAACATGGCGCTGTTCCTGGCGGTGCTGCCGGCCGCCACCGACGAACGTATCCTGCTGTTCTTCGCGCTGTGCCAGTTCCCGCTGTTCCTCAGCCCCTTCCTGCTGCGCCCCATCTATGCGCGCATCGGCGGCCGCGGACCGTGACCGGCGCGGCGCCGCGCTGGTAGCCTGCGAATCGCACCATGCCCCTAGCCATCCTCCTGGTCCTTGCCGTCCTGTTCGCGCCGCACGGCGCCGCCGCCCAGCCGCGCGAATTCCGCGACTGCCCGGACTGCCCGCTGATGGTCGCGGTGCCGCCGGGCACCTTCACCATGGGCGCCGACGCGGCGGAGGAGCAGCGCGACGGCCTGCCCGCCGAACTGCGCGGCCGTGCGGCCCCCACCCTCCCGGTCACCTTCGCGCGCGGCTTCGCGATCGGGAAATTCCTCGTCACCCGCGCGGAGTTCCTGGCCTTCGCGCAGGCCAGCCGCCGCGCGCCTGGCCAGTCCTGCTGGGGCATGGGGGCGCCGCGCGAGGGCAGCGGCCGCTGGCAGGAACGCCCGCGCACCAGCTGGACCGCCCCCGGCTTCGGTCAGACCCCACAGGACCCGGTGGTCTGCGTGAGCTGGGGCGATGCCACGGCCTATGCGGAATGGCTGTCGCGCCGGACCGGGCGGCGCTACCGCCTGCCCAGCGAAGCCGAATGGGAATACGCGGCGCGCGCCGGCACCAGCGGCCCGCGTCCCTGGACCGAGGAGCCCGCGGCCGCCTGTACCCGCGCCAACCTGCGCGACCTGGCGATGGCCGGCTTCTACGGCGCGACCCAGGATGCGTCCTTCGCGCCGTGCAATGACGGCTTCGTGCAGACCTCGCGCGTCGGCGCCTTCCCGCCCAATGGCTTCGGGCTGCACGACATGCTCGGCAATGTCTGGCAGTGGACGCAGGATTGCTGGAACCCGACGCTGGAGGGCCAGGCGCGGCAGGGCACCCCGCGCCTGACCGGGGATTGCGCGCAGCGCGGGGCGCGCGGCGGGTCCTGGAGCAACGACGTGCGCCTGGTCCGCGCGAGCTTCCGCAACTCCGGCCCGGCCGCGGCGCGAAGTTCCAACACCGGGTTCCGGTTGGTCCGGGCCGACCTGACACCCTAGGAATATTGTCTTGCAGATCGCCGTCTGCGGAGGCTAGGCTGCCCCTCCGGGCAGGAAGGACCCCGCGATGCGGCCTCGTGCCCATCCCCCAACCGGCCGATCCACCCGGCGCGCCGGGTGGTCCCTGCCGCCGCCATGTCATTTGTCCGAAACCGACAGGTCGTGGCGGACCGCCCGGTCAGGGGCGGATCAGCGTGCCCGCCCCGCCATCGGTGAACAATTCGCGCAGCACGGCGTGTGGCACGCGCCCGTCCAGGATCACCGCGCCCTTCACGCCGCGCTCGACCGCGTACATGCACGTCTCGACCTTCGGGATCATGCCGCCGGAGATCCAACCGGCCTCGATGCCGTGCTTCACCTCGGCCACCGACATCTCCGGGATCAGCCGCTTCTCGGGGTCGAGAACGCCGGGCACGTCGGTCAGCATCAGCAGGCGCTCGGCGCCCAGCGCCCCGGCGATCGCGCCGGCCGCGGTGTCGGCGTTGATGTTGTAGGTCTGCCCGTCCTCCCCCACACCGACAGGCGCGACCACGGGGACGATGTCGGCGCCGATCAGCAGGCGCAGCACCTTTGGGTCGACGCTGGCGGGTTCCCCGACATAGCCGAGGTCCAGCACACGCTCGATGTTGCTGTCGGGATCGCGATAGGTGCGGTTCAGCTTGCGCGCGCGGATCAGCCCGCCATCCTTGCCCGAGATGCCCACCGCCAGCACGCCGGCGCGCGTGATGGCCTCGGCCACCTGCTTGTTGACCGGGCCGGCCAGGACCATCTCGACCACGTCGAGCATTTCCTCGTCCGTCACGCGAAGCCCCTGCACGAAGGTGGACTTCACGTTCAGGCGCTTCAGCATGGCGTTGATCTGCGGCCCGCCGCCATGCACCACCACGGGGCTCACGCCCACCTGTTCGAGCAGCGCGATGTCGCGCCCGAAGCGCAGCGCGGTCTCCTCCTCGCCCATCGCGTGGCCGCCGTACTTCACCACCACGATCGCGTCGTCGTAGCGCTTCAGGAAAGGCAGCGCGCCGGAGAGGATCTGCATCGGATCGTTCGGCGTGGCGGTGTCGGTCATGCTGGGCACCTGGCTGGGGTAGCGCGGCGGGGTTTACGCCGGATCGCCGCGCGGGGAAATCACCCGCGGCCCGGCGCGTTGACAGCCGCGCAACGACAGGTTGCAGTCAACGCCATGCGCCTGACGAAGAACGCCGTGCCGCGCCTGGTCGCCGTGCTGCTGCTGGCTGTGCTGGGTGCCTGCGCCGCGCGTACCCAGGCCGGGCGGAGCGAGGCCGCGCCCCAGGTCTGGCGCCCCACCGCCGCCAAGGGCGCCTGGCTGATCGCCGGCCACATGGACACGCAGCGCGTCCCCGCCGGCATCGCCACCACGCCGCGGCACGAGGTGGTCATCACCGTCAACGGCACCCCGGCGATGCGCGCCGAGATGCCGCGCGACCGCCCCGTGGAACTCTCGGGCAGCGCCGAAGGGTCCGCGCTGGCCGCGATGTGCGCCCCGCGCATGCTGGCCCGCGCGACGGTCGAGGTGACCTGCCTGGTGCTGGTCGACAACGAGCGTGCGGCATCCCTGGTATTCACCGCCGGCACCAGGCGGTCGGCGTGACGCGGGCCGCGACCGGCCGGAGGCCCCGCCCATGACCGCGCGCCGCATGCACATGGTCGCCTACCTCAAGACCGGGCCGACGGCGAACCACCCGGGGGCCTGGCGGCACCCCGAGGCAGCGCTCGACGACATCTTCGACCCGGCGCGCTACGAGCACATCGCCCGCGTGCTGGAAGACGCGCGCTTCGACGCCTGCTTCTACGCCGACACCTTCGGCCTGCCGGACATCCACGGCGGAAATTTCGACGCCTATCTGCGGATGGGCGGGCAGATCAGCTACCTCGATCCGCTGGTGGTGCTGCCGATCATGGCGCGGGTGACGAAGCACCTGGGCCTGGGTGCCACGCTGTCGACCACGCTGCTGCATCCCTACTGGATCGCGCGCACGCTCGCTTCGCTCGATCTGCTCAGCGGCGGGCGGATGGCGTGGAACATCGTGACCTCGGCGACTGATCTCGAGGCGCGCAACTTCGGGATGGACGGCATCGCGGCGAAGAACGAACGCTACGACCGCGCCGAGGAGGTGGTCGCCGCCTGCAACGCGCTGTGGGAGTCGTGGGACGACGGCGCGATGGTGGCCGACCGCGAGGGCGGCGTGTTCATCGACCCGTCGAAGGTGCGCTACACGAACTACGAAGGCCGCTACGTGCGCACGCGCGGGCCGCTGGCCATGCCGCGCACGCCGCAGGTGCGCCCGGTGTTCATGCAGGCGGGGTCGTCCGATCGCGGGCGGGACTTCGCGGCGCGTTGGGCGGAGCTGGTGTTCTGCACGCCGAACACCATGGCGGACGGCATCGCCTTCACCACCGACCTCAAGGCACGCATGGCGAAGTTCGGCCGTGCGCCGCAGGACTGCAAGGTTCTGCCATCCTTCATGACGGTGATCGGCGAGACGCAGTCGATCGCGCAGGAGAAGTACGAATACCTGCAGTCACTGATCGATCCCGACGCGCAGCGGATGTTGAATTCGGCACTGATGGGCGTGGACTTGTCGAAGGTGGCCTCGCCCGAGGAGATGCGCGCGCGCCAGGGCAACCAGGGGATCGTGGGCTCGCAGGACCGCGTGCTGCAGGTGATGAAGGCCGAGGGCATCGCCTTCCAGGATGCGGTGGCGAAGCCCCGCTCGCTGCTGGTCGGCACGCCGTCGTCGATCGCGGACACCCTGGAGGAATGGTTCACCGCCGACGCCTGCGACGGCTTCATCATCACGCCGACGGTGCATCCGCGGATGTTCGAGGAATTCTGCCGGCTGGTGGTGCCGGAATTGCAGCGGCGCGGGCTGTTCCGGCGGGAATATGCGGGGGCGACGCTGCGGGAGAACCTCGCGCGGGGGTGACAGCGGAGGACATTGTGATTCTGCGTTGCACCACGAGCCGAAGACGCTCCGAATCCTGGAGCTTGATGGGGCACCATCGGCATTCTGCGGTGTGGATTGGCAGGATCCGCCGGATGCTTCGAGCATTGTTTGCGACGTGCCTTGTCATCGCGGTGACGACGCCGCCCGCGACGGCTCAGACCGTCGTCGACCGTGAGTCGTGGCGTCCTTCATTCGAGCATGATCCGCAGGGCGGCGTGCTCTGCGCTTGGAGCATCTATATCGTGATCCAGCGGGTCGGCGCCGTTTGCTTCCCGGAGGAGCGGACATTTCAGACAACTATCGACGAAGCCGTGCGCCGCCTGGACGATTTCATCATCGTGAACATGCCGACTTCTCGCCAGGTTCTGGACGAAGCCAGAAGTGCGGGGCTCCGAATGTCTCGCGTCGACGCGGGGCTTGGTCAGCGTTGTTCGAGTAGCGATCGCGGACTTCGCGATGTGCTCGCTCTGCATCGCCAGCTTCGCTCGCGCGATCCCGAACTGATGCGGGCAGAAATAGATCGGCTCCTCGCAACGCCGCGGCGCCCGACCATGAACCCCTGCCTGTAGCGCTCCGGTTCACGCCGCCAGCGCCGCCACCTCCGCACGCAACTCATCGATCCCCTGCCCGGTCCGGCTGCTCGTCACCAGCACCAGCGGATGCCCCGCCGTATGCTCGCGCGCCAGCGCCTGTGCCTCCGCGAAGCGCGTGGCCATCTTCACCGGCCCGACCTCATCGGCCTTGGTCAGCACGATCTGGAAGGCCACCGCGGCATCGTTCAGCAGTTCCATCGCGGCGCGGTCGGCGGTTTTCGTCTCGATGCGCGCATCGAGCAGCAGCATCACCCGCACCAGGTTCGGCCGGCCGCGCAGGTAGTCGAACATCATGCCCTGCCAGTCGCGCTGCAGGTCCTTCGAGGCCTTGGCGTAGCCGTAGCCCGGGAGGTCCACCACCACCAGGCGTTCGGCCAGGTTGAAGAAGTTGAGCTGGCGCGTGCGCCCCGGTGTCTGCGACACGCGCGCCAGCGCCTTCTGCCCGGTCACGGCGTTGATCAGTGACGACTTGCCGACGTTGGACCGCCCGCAGAAGGCCACTTCCGGCAGGCCGGGCGGGGGAAGTTGCTCGGGCTTCTGCGCCGCGTGAAAGAAGGTGCAGGGGCGCGCGAACAGCAGCCGCCCCGCTTCGATCAGCGCTGCGCGTTCCGCGTCATCCCTGGCTTCCGAAAGCCCCGTCATTCCCTGCCCTTGCCTGGATGGGCCGTGCCATGTGCGTTGGCGCGCCTTGGTGACAAAGCACGAGACAGGGGAGTTCCCTCCCCCGCCGCCTACTTCTTCTTCGCCGCCTTCGCCGCCGCCCGGTCGTGCCGCATGATGTAGTATTGCTGCGCGACCGACAGCGTGTTGTTCCAGGCCCAGTAGATGATCAGCCCCGCCGGGAACGACGCCAGCATGAAGGTGAAGATGATCGGCATCCAGGCGAAGATCTTGGCCTGGATGGGATCCGGTGGCTGCGGGTTCAGCTTCTGCTGCACCCACATGGTCACACCCATGATGAGCGCCCAGGCCGGCATGTGCAGGAAGCTGCTGTAGTGCATCGGGTCGAACGGCAGCAGCCCGAACAGGTTGAACAGGTTGGTCGGGTCCGGTGCCGACAAATCGTGGATCCAGCCGAAGAAGGGCTGGTGGCGCATTTCGATGGTGACGAACAGCGCCTTGTATAGCGCGAAGAAGACCGGGATCTGGATCAGGATGGGTAGGCAGCCCGAAGCCGGGTTGACCTTCTCGGCGCGGTACAGCGCCATCATCTCGGCCTGCGCCTTCTGCGGCTCGTCCTTGTAGCGTTCGCGCAGCTCGGTCATTTTCGGCGCGAGCACCTTCATCCGCGCCATCGAATGATAGGCCTTGTTGGCCAGCGGGAAGAACGCCGCCTTGATCAGCACCGTGAAGATCAGGATGGCGACGCCGAAGTTGCCGGTCATCCGGAACAGCCAGTCCAGCGCCAGGAAGAATGGCTTCACCAGGAAGTAGAACCAGCCGAAGTCGATCGCCTTGTCGAAGTCGGTGATGATCAGCCGGTCCATGTAACCGTCGAGCAGGTGCACTTCCTTGGCACCGGCGAACAGCCGTGTGGGCATGGACCCCGTTGCACCCGGTGCAACGGCGACCGGCGCGGGCGGCGCCATGTCCACCTGCCAGCGGTCGCCCGCCGCCCCGGCGCCCTCGCTGACCGCGCGGTACGAAGCGCGCAGTGTCTGGTCGGGTGCGGCCGGCATGACCGCGGCCAGCCAGTACTTGTCGGTGATGCCGGCCCACCCGCCGGTGGTCTCCTGGTCGAGCGCGGTGCCGCCGCGCCGCGCGCCTTCGGACTTCGCGTCGGAATAGGTCACCTCGCGCAGGCGCCCGCCCAGAACGCCGGTGAAGCCCTCATGCAGGATGAAGAAGCCGGCCAGCTGCGGCGTGTGTTCGCGCCGGATGCGCACCCAGGGCAGCACCGAGATCGCCTCGGTGCCGCTGTTGCGCACGCGCTGGTCCGCCGTGATCATGTATTCGGCATCGAGCGCGAGGACGATCTCGAAGACCTGCCCCTGGCCATTGTCCCAGGACAGCGTCACCGGCTGGTTGGGTGCGAGCGGCCCGCCGGTTGCGGTCCAGTCGGTGTCGCCATCGGGCACGCGCGTGCGGCCATCGGCGGCGGTCCAGCCCCATTGCGCGAAATACGGGTTGGCGCCGTCGCGCGGCGCGAACAGTCGGACCTGCGGCGAATTGGGCGCCAGCGTCTCGCGATAGGTGGTGAAGACCAGGTCATCCAGCCGCGCGCCACGCAGGTTCAGGCTGCCGGCCACGCGCGGGTTGCTGATCTGGATGCGCGCCGCGGGCGGGCGGTCGGGGGTGGCGGTCGCCTCCGTGCGTGCCGGCGCGGCGGGCATCGGCACGCCGGGCGCACCCGCCGCGGGTGCGGGCACGGGCACCGGGACCGCGGTCTGCGATGCGGGCGCGCTCACCGGCGGGACCGGCGGACGGTTCGTGCGGTTCCATACGTCGAAGATCAGCAGGATGCCGATCGAGAGCGCGATGGCCGCGAAAAGGCGCTTCTGGTCCACGGAATCTCAGCCCTTCGGCGCTGGAGCAGGTCCCGATCCGGTGGGCGCACCATGATCGGGCAGGGATGCTCGCGAGTACGGAGTATCGGCAGGGGGCACCGGGTCGAAGCCGCCCGGATGCCAGGGATTGCAGCGAAGGATACGCCGCGCGGTCAGCCCGGCGCCACGCAGCGCGCCATGGGTGCCGAGCGCCTCGAGCGCGTAGTCGCTGCAGGACGGGTAGTGTCGGCAATGGCTGCCGATGATGCCGCGAAGCGTGTAGCGGTACGCATGCACGCAGCCCTTCAGCACGGCGGCGGGGGCGGTCGTCATGGCGTGACCCCGGCCTGGCGCAGCGCACCGCGCAGGTCGGCCACCAGCGTCCTGAAGTCGCGCCCGCGAGTGCCGTCGCGGCCGATCAGCACCAGGTCCCAGCCCTCGATCGCCGGCATCGCGAGGCGCGCGGCTTCCTTGAGGCGGCGCCGCGTGCGGTTGCGCACTACGGCATTGCCGACCTTCTTGGTAACGGTGAATCCGATACGCAGCTGGCCGGCCTCGCCAGGCGCGGCCTGCAGCACGAGCCCCGGCCTTGCCGCACGCTTCCCGCGCGAGGCCACGCGCAGGAAATCGCGGCGCTTCTTCAGGCGACCGGCGGGCGCACCCGAGCGGGGCGGGGCCGGATCGGCGGCTCCCGACATGCGAGGCTCCCCGCGGCGTGCTCGGTCAGGCCGACAGGCGCTTGCGGCCCTTGGCGCGACGGTTGGCAAGCACCTTGCGGCCGCCCACCGTGGCAGTGCGCGCGCGGAACCCGTGCCGGCGCTTCCGGACAAGCTTGGAGGGCTGGTAGGTACGCTTCACGACAAGTCTCCTGAACCTCGGTACTGGCCTGCTGGCGGCGCCGCCAGCAGGACGCGCCGGCGGTAACCCAGTGAAGGGGTGCCCCGGCGAGGGGCCGACGTATAGGGAGGGGGATCGCCAGGCGTCAACCGCGCAGCGCCGCCCGGGCACGTAACTCTTGAGGAAAAGGCGCCGAACACTGGCCGACATGAACACTCCGAGGCCCCGCGCGACCCTGGCCAGGTTCTGGCCGCTGCTGCTGCTGGCGGCGCTGGTGGCGGGTGCCTGGGCGTCCGGCGCCACCCGGCTGCTGTCCTTCGAAGCGCTGGGCCAGCATCGCGCGGCCCTGGATGGCTGGGTGGCGGCGCGCCCGGTGGTCGCGGCCGGGGCCTATGTGCTGGCCTATGTGGGGGTGGTGGCGCTGTCGCTGCCCGGCGGGGTGGTCATGACACTGGCCGGCGGGCTGCTGTTCGGCCCCTGGGTCGGTACGGCGCTGACCGTCGTGGGTGCGACGGTCGGCGCCTGCCTGCTGTTCCTCGCGGCCCGCAGCGCCCTGGCACCGCTGGTCGCCGGACGCGCGGCGGGGCTGGTCGACCGGATCCGGCCGGGACTCGAGCGCGATGGCTTCTTCTACCTGCTGACGCTGCGGCTGATCCCGGTGGTGCCCTTCTGGCTGGCCAACCTGGCGCCGGCGCTGGTGGGCATGCCCTTCGGGGCCTACGCCGCAGCGACGTTCCTCGGCATCATTCCAGGCACGGCGGTTTTCTCCGGCATCGGAGCCGGGCTGGGCGATATCCTGGCGGCCGGCGGGCGGCCGGAACTCGGGATCATCTTCTCTCCGCCCATCCTGCTGCCGCTGCTGGGGCTGGCGGCACTTTCCCTGATCGGCGCCTGGTGGCGAAAAAGGAACAGCAATGCCTGACGTGGACGTGGCGATCATCGGGGCGGGTGCGGCGGGGCTGTCGGTGGCGGCCATCTCGGCAGGGCTCGGCCTCAAGGTCGCGCTGTTCGAACGCGGCGAGATGGGCGGGGACTGCCTGAACTATGGCTGCGTGCCATCGAAGGCGCTGCTGGCGGCCGGCCACGCCGCGGCCGAGGCGCGGCGCGCGCCGCGCTTCGGCGTGCATGCCGGCGATCCGCGCATCGACTGGGCCGGCGTGCGCGCGCATGTGCACGGTGCCATCTCCGCCATCGCCCCCAATGATTCCGCCGAGCGCTTCCGCGGCATGGGCATCGACGTGGTGCGCGCCACTGCCCGCTTCGTGGCGCGCGACGCGATCGAGGCCGGCGGCCGACGCTATGCGTTCCGCCGCGCCGTCGTCGCCGCCGGTTCGGCCGCGGTGGTGCCGCCGATCCCGGGCCTTGCGGAGGTGCCCTTCCTGACCAACGAGACGCTGTTTGGCCTGCCGGAGAAGCCCGGCCACCTGGTCATCATCGGCGGTGGGCCGATCGGGCTCGAGATGGCGCAGGCCCATGCGCGCCTGGGCTGCCGCGTGAGCGTCATCGAGGCGGTGTCCATCGCCGCGCGCGAGGAACCGGAATGCGTCGGCCCGCTGCGCGCCGCGCTGGTGGCCGATGGCGTGGCCCTGCACGAGGGCGCGCGAGTGGCCCGCGTGGAGGGCGATCAGGCGGGCGTTGCGGTGGTGCTGGCCGATGGCGGGCGCATCGCGGGGACGCACCTGCTGCTGGCGGTGGGCCGCGCGCCGCGGCTCGATGCGCTGGGGCTCGAGGCCGGCGGGGTGGCCTTCGGACCGCGCGGCATCAGCACGGACCTGGCGCTACGGTCCACCACGAACCGTCGCGTCTGGGCGGCGGGGGACATCGCCGACCCCGTCGGCCTCGGCCCGCGCGCCTTCACCCATGTCTGCTCGCAGCACGCCGGCATCATCGCGCGCGGCATGATCTTCCGCCTGCCGGCGAAGCTCTCCTACGACGCTCTGCCGCGCGTCACCTATACCGACCCCGAGGTCGCGCAGATCGGCCCGACCGAAGCGGAGCTGCGCGCCGCGGGGCGCGACGACCTCACGATCCTACGCTGGCCGTTGGCGGAGAACGACCGCCTGATCGCCGAAGGCCGCACGGAAGGCCTGGTCAAGCTGGTGGCGGACAGGAAGGGGCGGCTGCTCGGTGCCTCGCTGGTCGGCGCGGGCGTGGGCAACATGGCAGGGATGTACGCGCTGATGATCGGGCGGAAGCTGTCGACGCTCGCGGGCGCGGTGCTGCCCTATCCGACGGCGCAGGAGGCGGGAAAGCGGGCGGCGGGGGATTTCTACACGCCGAAGCTGTTGTCGGCACCGGTGAAGCGGGCGGTCGGGTTGCTGAAGTACCTGCCTTAGGCGAGGGGGCCTGCCCCCTCGACCCCCGCCAAGGGGCAGCCGCCCCTTGGATCCGGGGCCAGCTGGTTCCCGCTGTTCAGGGGGCCGCAGCCCCCTGGTGGGGGACCACGAGGGGGTGAAACCCTCTCGGTGTCACGCCGCCCGAATGCCGGCGAGGAACCCATCGACCTGGCCGCGCAGCCGTTCGGATTGCTCGGCCAGTTCTGTGGAGGCGCCCCGCAGGTCCTGCGCGGCACCACCGGTGCGTTCGGCACCCTCCTTCACGCCGATGGCGCTGCGCGAGGCCTCCTGCGTGCCCTGCGCAGCCTCGGCCACGGCACGGCCGATCTCCTGCGTCGCGGCGGCCTGCTGCTCGGACGCGGCGGCGACCTGCGCGGTGTTGGCGTTCAACTCCTCGATCGTGCGGGCGATGGCGGCAATCGCCTCCACCGTGCGACCCGTCTCGGTCTGCATGGCGTTGATCTGCGCGGCGATCTCCTCGGTCGCCTTGGCGGTCTGGGTTGCGAGATTCTTCACCTCGCTCGCGACCACGGCGAAGCCCTTGCCCGCCTCCCCCGCACGCGCGGCCTCGATCGTGGCATTCAGCGCCAGCAGGTTGGTCTGGCCCGCGATGTCGCTGATCAGGCGCACCACGTCGCCGATCTTGTTCGCGGCCTCGGCCAGGCCGCGCACGGTCGAGTCGGTGTCGCGCGCCGCATCGGCAGCGCGATTGGTGATACCGGCGGTATCGCGCACCTGGCGCGCCACCTCGGCGATGGAGGCCGCCAGTTCCTCGGTCGAGGCCGCGACGGTCTGCACGTTGACGCTCGCCTGCTCGGAGGCGGCGGCGACGACGGTCGCCTGGCGCGTTCCGTCCTCGGCCGTCTCGCTCATGCTGGAGGCGGTGGCCGAAAGCTCGGTGGCGGCGGCGCTGACGGTGCGCAGCACGGCGGTGGCCTCGGCCTCGAAGGATTGCACCAGGGTCTCGATGCGGCTTGCGCGTTCGGCGGCACGGCGTTCGTTCTCCTGCTGCTGCGTGGCCAACCGGTCCGCCTCGCGCAACCCGTCTCGGCAGGCATCGAGGGCCCGCGCCATGGCGCCGATCTCGTCGCCGTCCTTCGTCTCGGCCAGGTCGAAGGCGTAGTCGCGGCGCGCCAGGCGGTCGAGTGCGACCGAGAGGTTGGCGGTGCGCCCGGCAATGCCGCGGGCTATGGCCCAGGCCATGGCGCCACCGAACAGCAGAGAGATGGCGGCGCTGACCAGGAGCAGCGTCTCGCCCCAACGGATCGACGCGTAGGCCTCATTCGCGGTGATGTCGGCACCGCGGCGGTTGTAGTCGACGAGTTCCATCGCCGCCGCGGCGTGCTGGTCGAAGGCCGCGCGACCGCTGGCGATCGCGGCGACGATGGCCTCCTGCGAGCCGGTCGCCACCGCCCGCATCAAGCCGGCATGGGAGGACAGGACATCGGCTTCCAAGCGCTTTGTCCGGTCCGCCATGCGGCGTTCCTCGGCGCTCGAGATCAAGGGTTCGTAGTCGCGCCAATGGGTCTGGAGCGCCGTCATGACACCCTCGATCTCGCGGGCGCGGCGCTGGCGGACCTCGGGGTCGGTATAGGCGGCGAGGGCGAGTTCGGCGCGGCGCACCTCCAGCGCCGCGCCGCGGTAGCGGTTCACGGCGTCGATCGAGGCAAGCCAGTTGTCGCGGATGGTGCTGACGTCGCTCTCGACGCTGCGCAGCGTGACGACACCGGCGCCGGCCATCAGGGCCATCAGTAGCAGGACAAAGCCGAAACTCCCGAACAGCCTGGTACGGATGGTGAATTTTGCAAGCATCGCGGTTCTCCTGATCGCCCGCCACTCGCCCGGCGGACCCTCGATGCGTAAGTGTCGATGAATTGAATGATCGACGGGTTAAGCCCCCGGCGCCCCGCGGGGCTTCCCCCGGCCAGCCCGCTTCGCCACCATGCGGCCAGCCTATCGCGACGCATATGAAACGAAGGATCACGCGCCCATGGACCGCACCCTCGAAGGCCGCACGGCCCTTATCACCGGATCGACCTCGGGCATCGGCCACGGCATCGCCATGCTGTTCGCGCAGGCCGGTGCCAAGGTCATGCTGAACGGCTTCGGCAAGCCCGAGGAGGTCGCCGCCGCGCGCGCCAGCGTGGGGGCCGCCATGGGTGGCGGCGACGCGCCCTACTCCGCTGCCGACATGTCGAAGCCCGACGAGATCCGCGCCATGGTCGCCGACTGCGAGGCGACGCTCGGTGCCTGCGACATCCTGGTGGACAATGCCGGCATCCAGGTCGTCAGCCCCATCGAGGACTTCCCGGACGCGAAGTGGGACGCGATCATCGCGATCAACCTGTCGTCCAACTTCCATGCCATCAAGGCCGCGCTGCCGGGCATGCGCAAGCGCAACTGGGGGCGCATCATCAACGTCGCTTCCGCGCACGGCCTGGTCGCGAGCCCCCACAAGGCGGCCTATGTCGCGGCCAAGCATGGCGTGGTCGGGCTGACCAAGGTGGTGGCGCTGGAAGTCGCGACCACGCCCATCACCTGCAACGCGATCTGCCCCGGCTTCGTGCGCACCCCGCTGGCCGAGGCGCAGGTAGGCCCGCTGGCGAAGCAGCACGGCGTGAGCGAGGAGGTGGCGCTGCGCGACTACCTGCTCGAGAAGCAGCCCTCCAAGCGCTGGATCGAAGTGGACGAGGTCGCGCAAATGGCGCTGTGGCTGTGTGGCCCCGGGTCGGGCGGGGTGAACGGCGCCGCGCTGTCGATCGACGGCGGATGGCTGGCGGCGTGAGCGAGCCTGCCGCACCCGCCGTCGCGAAGCAGCCCCCGCGCAAGCGTATCAGCCTGGCACTGCAGGGCGGGGGCACGCATGGCGCCTTCACCTGGGGCGTGCTCGAACGGCTGCTCGAGGACGACCGCCTGGAGGTGGACGGACTGTCCGGCACCTCGGCCGGGGCCATCAATGGCGTGATGCTGGTGGAAGGGCTGCTGGCGGACGGGCCGGCGGGCGCGATCGCGGCACTCGACCGCTTCTGGCATTCCATCGCCGCGCGGCTCGCGATCAGCCCGCTGCGGTCGACGCCGCTCGAGAAGCTGATGTGGGGCCACGACCTGACCTGGTCGGTCGCGTACCGCACTTTCGACACGCTCTCGCGCGTGCTGTCCCCGTACCAGATCAACCCGTTTCCCTACGACTACAACCCGCTGCGCGCCGCGCTGGAGGACAGCATCGACTTCGAGCGCCTGCGCATGGAAGCGAAGGCGCCGCGGCTCTTCGTCTCGGCCACCTCGGTGCGCACCGGCAAGCCGCGCGTCTTCACGCGGCGCGAGTTGACGGTCGAGATGCTGCTGGCCTCGGCCTGCCTGCCGCAGGTGTTCAAGGCGGTGGAGATCGACGGCGAGCCGTACTGGGATGGCGGCTACCTCGGCAACCCCGCGCTGTGGCCGCTGTACGACCAGGGCGGGCCGCCCGACCTGGTGCTGGTGCAACTCAACCCGCAGGTGCGCGACGAGGCGCCGACCTCCGCCTCGGACATCCTGAACCGGCTGACCGAGATCACCTTCAACGGATCGCTGATGGCCGAGATGCGCGCCATCGACTTCGTGCAGCGGCTGCTCGACACCGGGCGGCTTGAACAACCACGCTACCGGCGCCTGTTCATCCACGTGATCGAGGATGAAGACCGGATGCGCAAGTTCAAGCTGAGCACGAAGTTCAACGGCGACTGGGATTTCCTGCTGACGCTGAAGGGATACGGGCGCGAGGCGGCGGAGCTTTGGCTCGACGAACATTTCGACAAGCTGGGGCGCGAGAGCAGCGTGGATATCAGGAGTAGATTTCTTTGATCTCAAGCGCCGGTGCCGCATTTCTTGTGGCCTCAGACGCCGGCGCCGCCATCCGGCGGCTTGGCTTTCGCCGCTTGGCGGGCGCACCTGCGGGGCAAGCCTCATGGGCGGCGCCGGCCGCCGTGCGGCCGGATCCTGCGGCGGCGCACGAGGTCTGCCCGGGCGCGCTCGATGTGGCGGTGAAGGGCGCGCCCGGTTTGCGCGGCGCGCGCTGGCGAATTGGCAGCCGCGCGCGGGTTGCTGGCCGTCGCGCCATCCGTCCGCGGCCCCGTGCGGTGCAACGGGCAGCACGGAGGATCGGATGAGCTGGGACGCAGCGCAATACCTGCGCTTCGAGGATGAACGCCTGCGTCCCGCGCTCGACCTCATCGGGCGCATCGCGCATCCGGGGCCGGCGCGGGTGGTCGATCTCGGCTGCGGTGCGGGCAATGCGCTGCCGGCGCTGGCCGCGCGCTTCGCGGGGGCTGAGGTGATGGGCGTGGATGGCAGCGCGGCGATGCTCGCCAAGGCGACCGGCTTCGCCACGCAGCAGGCCGACATCACCACCTGGACACCGGCCTCGCCGGTGGACGTGCTGTTCTCCAACGCGGCGCTGCAATGGCTGGGCGCGCACGCTACGCTGTTCCCGCGCCTGCTGACCTGCGTGGCACCGGGCGGCGTGCTCGCGGTGCAGATGCCATCGATGCACGCCGCGCCGCTGCGCGCCGAACAGGACCGCGTCGCGCGTGAGGGGCCCTGGGCCGCAACGCTCGCGCGCGTGGGCAGCGCGCCGCCAATCCTTTCGCCGGGCGACTACTACGACCTACTGCGACCGCGCGTCGCTGCGCTCGATCTGTGGGTCACGGAGTACGTTCACGTCCTGCGCGGCGAGGACCCGGTGGTGCAATGGGCCATCGGGACCAGCCTGCGGCCGTTCCTCGATGTGCTGGAGGGGCCGCTGCGCGAGGGCTTCCTCGACGCCTACCGCGCGGCGATGCGCGCGGCCTATCCGCCGCGGGCCGACGGCGCGGTGCTGCTGCCGTTCCGCCGGCTGTTCATCCTGGCGCGCCTGCCATGAGCGAAGCCGCCGCGCTGCGCCGCCTGATCGAGGCCGCGGGGCGCATCGCCATCTTCACCGGCGCTGGCATCAGCACCGATTCCGGCATTCCGGATTTCCGCGGCACCAACGGCGTCTGGACGAAGATGGCGCCCATCCTGTTCCAGGATTTTGTGACGGACCCCACCGCGCGGCGCGAGGCCTGGCGCCGGCGCTTCGACAGCGACGACGTCATGCGCGCCGCGCGCCCGAACCGCGGCCACCGTGCGGTGGCGCTGCTGCTGCACCAGGGCCGCGCGCGCGCCGTCATCACGCAGAACATCGATGGGCTGCACCAGGCCTCCGGCATTCCGGATGACCAGGTGATCGAACTGCACGGCAATTCGACCTATGGCGCCTGCCTGGATTGTGGCATGCGGCATGAGATCATCGACTTGCGCGCGGCCTTCGCGCGCGACGGCGACGTCCCGCCCTGCCGCGCCTGCGGCGGCCTGGTGAAGACCGCGACGATCAGCTTCGGCCAGTCGATGCCCGAGGAACCGATGCGCCGCGCACAGGCGGAGACGCTCGCCGCCGATCTGTTCATCGTCCTGGGCTCGTCGCTGGTGGTTCACCCCGCCGCGGGCTTTCCGGAATTGGCGAAGCGCCGTGGCGCGCGGCTGGTGATCCTGAACCGGCAGGAAACACCGCTCGATGGGATCGCCGACCTCGTGATCCGCAACGGCATCGCCGAGGTGCTGGGCAGCGCGACCGGCGCGAACTAAGCCCCACGCCGGCACCCGGTTGCATGCCCGCGACAGCGCGCACGGCACGACATCCGGTCACGGATTGTCACTGCGGCCGGATGCTGCCCCACGCGCCACCTCCCGCCGGAACAGCCCGAACAGCACCAGCGCGGCCATCAGTAGCGCCGCCGCCAGCAGCACCGGCGCACGCGCGCCGCCGAAGCTGTCCGCGAACCATCCGGCGAGCGGCGGGAAGCCGGTGCAGCCCGCGTAGAAGAAGATGAAGTACACGCCGAGCCCCTGCGCACGCCGCGCCGGGGGCACGGCCATCGCCGGCAGCGCCGAGAACACCGTGATCGGCAGCGCATACAGCAGCCCATGCGCCGCCAGGATGGCAGCCCCCCAGCCGACCGGCGCGAAGGGCAGCGCGGCGGCCAGCGCCGCAGCGCCGGTGATGCACACCAGGACCATCGGTCGCACCGCGCCCGCGCGCCGCGCGACCATCGCGCCGGCCGGCACGGCCAGGATGTTCACCCAAGACATCAGCGATGTCGCGAAACCGGCTTCCGCCACGCCGAGCCCGCGTTCGACCAGCAGCGGCGGCGCGAAGGTGACCAGCACCATGTAGGTCCCGTTCACGCAGGCCCAGCACGCGCCAGCCAGGCACATCAGCCGCACCTCGCGCCCCGAAAGCCGCGCCGTACCGGGCGCCGGCGCGGGCACGCGCGGCCCCGGTCGCGAGGCCAACGACAGCGCCGCGAAGGCCAGCGAGCCCGCCAGCGCGGCCACGAGGAACGGGAATTGCCAGCCCAGCCGCAACGCCATCGCCGGCAGCGCCGCCTGTGCCGCCGCAATGCCGATCGGCCAGCCCAGCACATAGACCGCCATGGCCGGGAACAGGTCCGCGCCCTGGAAGCGGTCCTGCATCATCTTGGTCAGCAGCAGGATGACCAGCACGGTGCCGACACCCATCAGCAGGCGCCCGCCGAACAGCAGTAGGGGTTCGCTTGCCGCCGCGCAGACGAGGGCGCCGGCCACCAGGAAGCCCAGGCCGAGCAGCACGCCCGTGCGGTCCGCCATACGCCCCGCCGCGAGGCCGAGCGGATAGACCAGCACCAGGCCCGGCAGCCAGAACAGGCCCACCAGCGTGCCGAACTGTGTCCAGTCGAGTCCGAACTCCGGGACCAGCACCGGGCCCGCCGCACCCGGCGCCTGGAACAGCGCGCCCAGCGCCGCGCGCACCGCGAAGACCGCCGCCAGGAAGGGCACCGTGCCGGTCACCGCAGCACGCGCAGCCGTGCAAGGTCGTGCAGGCGCACCACCACCACCGCGTGCTGGCCGAAGCGATGCGCAAGGACCATGGCACGGCGCCAATCGCCGAGCAGCAGCAGGTGGTCCTCGCTCCAGGCCGGACGTGCGGCGCAGCCTGCACCATCGTGATGCGCGATGCCGCGACGCGTCGCCACGGCACGCAGCCGCGCCAACGCCGCGTCGTTGCGCCAGCGCGGGGCGCGCCGACTGCACGGGTTCCACGCGCCGACGAAGGCGCCGTGGCGCACACCGGCACGCCGCAGCAGTCGATCGAGTTCGGATGAGCGCCGCCCCACGCGCACCACCGCGCCGGCGGCCGCGAAGTCGGTGATGCGCCACCCTCGCGCCAGCCGCGGACCGACCGGAAGCGGGCGCGGCGTCCAGCACCGTGCATGCGGCAGGGGCGGCATGACGATCACGGCAGGTGCAGCAGCATGCCCTTCAGATAGGCGCTTTCGGGCAGCATCGGGTGCAGCGGGTGGTCGAGCCCAGCGCCGCCCATGTGCAGGACGCGCGCGTCCCGCCCTGCTGCGCCAGCGCGGCCGGAGCGCGACGCGCGATGCACGCCCGACAGTACCGCGTCGGCGAATTCGCCCGGCGCCACGTGGTGCGAGCACGATGCGATGAACAGAAAGCCGCCGGGTTCGGTCAGCGTGGCGGCCAGCCGCGCGAGCTTGCCATAGGCGCGCAGCGCGGCCGGCTGGTCGCGCCGCGCCTTGGCGAACGCCGGCGGATCCGTGATCACCACACCGAAGCGCCGGCCTTCGCCCACCATGCGTTCCAGCGCGTCCATCGCTTCGGCGCGCTGGGTCGTGACGCGGCCGGCCACATCGTTCATCGCCGCGGCCTGCATCGCGGTGGCGAGGGCATGTTCGCTGCGGTCGACCAGCGTCACTTGCGCCGCGCCGGCCACCGCACAGCCGATCCCGAAGCCGCCGGTGTGGCAGAAGGCATCAAGCACGGTGGCACCCTGCGCGATGCGGGCGACGCGCGCGCGGTGTTCGCGCTGGTCGAAGAACCAGCCGGTCTTCTGGCCGCCGACCAGGTCGACCGGGAACCGCAACCCATTCTCCTGTACGGTCGCGCCCGCGGCATCGCCATGCAGCAGCCGCGTTTCCTCCGCCAGACCTTCCAGCGCCCGCACCGCGCTGTCGTTGCGCGCGACGATGCCGCGCGGCGCGAACAACGCACGCAGCGCGTCGACGATCATCGGCGTCGCGGCCTCCATGCCCGCGGTGTTCGCCTGCAGCGCGACCACGTCGCCATAGCGGTCCACCACCAGACCGGGCAGGCCATCCGCCTCGGCATGCACCAGGCGGTAGTGCGGCGCATCGAACAGGCGATCGCGCAGCGCCAGCGCCTCCGCGAGCCTCGCCAGGAACCAGGCGCTGTCGCAGGCCGCGGTGGGGTCGGGCGACAGCCGCCGCGCCGCGATCAGCGAGTGCGGGTTGAAATGCCAGGTGCCGTGCTTCACGCCGTCATCGCCTTCGATGCGCACGAGGCTGCCAGGCGGCAGCGCCTTCGCGGCAGGCGTCATGGTGATCTCGTTGCTGAAGGCCCAGGGGTGGCCGGCCTTCACGCGGCGGTCGCGGCCAGGCAGCAGGCGGAGGAACGGACGGTCGGGCATGGCGCCGCCTAGACCCTGGCGCCGGGCGCGGCAAGCCTGTCTGGTCCGGCAGCGGCGACGCAGGACGGCAGCGCCGCGCGGCCGGCGCATGGCTGGCATCCTCCCTGCCAATTCCGTCACGGCACGGCAGGGGCTAGGGTCGCGCGCCGGGTGCGCCCGGCCAAGGCCCGCTCGCGCAATGCGATACGTCAAGCCGGAGAAACGCCGATGCTCGTCTGCCGCGACCTGCCCGCGCTGCGCGACGCCACCGCCCGGCTGCGCGCGGGCGGCCGGCGCCTGGGCCTGGTGCCGACCATGGGCGCGCTGCATGCGGGGCACATCGAACTCGTCGCCGCCGCCCGGCGCGCGTCGGATGCGGTGGCCGCCTCGATCTTCGTCAACCCGCTGCAATTCGCCGCGAACGAGGACCTGGCGCGCTATCCGCGTGACGAGGAAGGCGACCTCGCGAAGCTGCACGGCGCCGGATGCGACCTGGTCTGGATGCCGCCGGTCGCGACGATGTACCCGCCCGGCGCGGCGACGGTGATCGAGGTCGCCGGCCCGTCCGCCGGCTGGGAAGGCGATGCACGGCCCGGACATTTCCGCGGCGTCGCGACGGTCTGTGCCAAGCTGTTCCTGCAGACGAGCGCCGATGTCGCGGCCTTCGGCGAGAAGGACTGGCAGCAATTGCAGGTGGTGACGCGCATGGCGCGCGACATCGACCTTCCGATCCGGATCCTGCCGGTGGCCACGGTACGGGAGGCGGATGGCCTCGCGATGTCGTCACGCAATCGCTTCCTGTCCGCTGCCGAACGCACCACGGCACCGCTGCTGCACCAGGTGATGACGCGAGCGGCAGCGGAGATGCTGCGCGGCGCGTCGGTCGCCGGCGTGCTTGCCGCCGGCGAGGCCGACCTGCGTGCGGCCGGCTTCGCACCCGACTACCTGGCGCTGGTGGAGGCCGACACGCTGCAGGCGATCGGCGTGCTGCGCAGCGACGGACCGATGCGGCTGCTCGCGGCGGCGCGGCTCGGCGGCGTGCGGTTGCTGGACAATATCGCGGTGGGCTGACCGCCCGTCACCCGCGCGCCGCAAGCGCGACGCCCGACAGCGTCAGCCCCAGCGCCGTCGCCTCCCGCCAGCCGAAGGGTTCGCCGAGCACGATCGCCGCACCCGCCACGCCCACCATCGGCGTCAGCAGCGTGCCCATCGACGCCAGCGAAGCCGGCAGCCGCCGTAGCGCCGCGAACCAGGACAGGTAGCACAGCCCCAGCGCGAAGACGCCGCCATAGCCGATCAGCGCCCAGCCCTGCAGCGACAGCGCGCCGAAGGCCGGCGGGTCGATCAGCAGCGCCAGCAGCGCCAGCGGCGCGATGCCCAGGCCCACCTGCCACACCGCGCCAGCGGTCGGCGGCAGCCCGAGCGGCCAACGCTTCGTCACCACCGTGCCCAGCGAGAACAGCACCGCCGAACCGAGCCCAAGCGCCACGCCCGGCAGCTTCTCGAGCCCGACCGAAAGCCCCTGGCCCAGCACCAGCAGCGCAAGGCCCCCCAGTGCCAGCAGCAGCCCCGCGATGCGGGTGGCCTGCGGGCGCTCGCCCAGGATCGCCCAGGCCATCAGCACGGCCCAGACCGGCATGGTGTAGCAGACGATGGTGGCCTCAGCCGCCGAGAGCCACAGCAGCGCGAAGGATGCAAGGCCCATCCACGCCGTCACGTTCAGCAGAGACGCCACCAGCAGCCGCGGCCACAGACCGCGCGGCACCGCCAGGTTCTCGTGGCGCAGCAGCGCCACCGCCAGCAGCACGGTGCAGCCCAGGATGCCATGCGCGGCGCGCGTCGAGAGCACCGGCAGCTCCGCCAGGAGCAGCTTCATGGCCGGCCAGTTCAGCCCCCATCCGATGGTGGTCGCGACCAGCAGCACCAGCCCCGCCGCATCGGGCCGCGGCGTAGGCCCCGCCATCAGAAGCGGCAGCGCGCGCCGGCGCTCAGAACGGCCGCCCCATGGGTCGATCCGTTGATCACCCGAGGGCACCCGAGCGGTGATGCAGGCGGAACAGCGCCTCGGGCTGCGGCGGCGGCGGCGCGGTGAGCGTCAGATCCAGCGCGAAGCCGTTCAGCCAGGTCGCCGGGCGCCCATCCTTCGACACTTCCGATCGCGAAAGGTCCGTCACGGAAGACGGCCCGATCGGATAGACCGCGAAGATCGACACGCCGTTGTCGCGGCGCGACGGTGGCGGAACATCCTCGGCCAGCGCAGGCAGCGCGGCCGCGATCGCGCCACGCAGCAACGCCAGGGTCAATGCATGAACTCCGGTTCCTCTCGCGACAGGATGCGCTTGATGCTGTCCAGGTGCAGGCGCGCGCTGTCGCGGTCGCCCTCGCGCATCTGGGCGTAGGTGCGCGCCGCCAGTTCCGGCGGCACCGGCTTGAGCGTGCGCCCGGTCGCCATCGCCATGCGCTGCACCTCGGCCGCACGTTCGAGGTAGTACAGGTCGTCCCAGGCCTCGGCGATCGACCCGCCTACCACCATCACGCCGTGGTTCTTCATGAAGACGATGTCGGCGTCGCCGATGCTGGCCGCGATGCGGTCGCCTTCCTTCTCATCGAGCGCGAGCCCGCCATATTCCTCGTCGACCAGGGTGCGGCCGTAGAATTTCAGCGCGCTCTGCCCGGCCCAGACCAGCGGCGGGCCTTCGAGCATCGCCAGCGCCGTCGCGTTGGGCATGTGCGTGTGGAAGGCGGCCTTCGCGCGCGGCTTGTTCAGGTGCACGCGGGCATGGATGAAGAAGGCGGTGGCTTCCGGCACGCCCTCGCCGGCGATGACATTGCCGTGGAAGTCGCAGACCAGCAGGCGCGACGCCGTGATCTCGCTGAATGCCCAGCCATAGGGATTGACCAGGAACAGGTCGTCGCGCCCGGGCACCACGAAGGAGAAGTGGTTGCAGATGCCTTCGTGCAACCCGAGCCGCGCGGCCATGCGGAAGCACGCGGCGAGGTCGATGCGCGCCTGGCGCACCGCATCGGCGTCGAGTTCGGCATTGCGCAGGATGGCGGGCGCGGCTGGCGCGCCGAGGGCATGGGCCATGGGTCTCTCTCCTGGGGCTGGCCGCAAGGTTGCGCATGGCGCGGCGCAGGGCAATCCGTGACGGTTGCGTGGCTGCGGGGCGGCTTGTATCCGAAGCGCCGCGGCAATCGGCGCCCGCCCACGTCCACCTGGCCAGCAACTCGACCTGGCCCGTCTGTCCCTGGATTGCCAAACCGCTCGGCGTGCCGGGCGGCCTGGTGGTCCAGCGTGCCGCACCCGCCGTCCGTGCGCATGGGCTCCCCCTCGGCCTGCAGGCGCTGATCGGCGCTACGCCGAGCTGCCCCGCGTGGTCTTCCAGGGCGAGGAGATCGGCTTCGCGCGCACCGCGCTTGCGGGCCTGCTGCGCATCGGCGCAGGCTGACGCGAAAGGCCGCCCGCGGCCTCGGAGGAACGCCATGATTCATCGCCGCATCCTGGTCGCGGGGCTGTGCGCGCCCGCGCTCGCACGGGCGCAGGCCACGCCGGTGCGCGTGCTGGGCACCGGCGCCGTCGCGGCCTCGGTACGCGATCTCGCCGGCGCTTTCGCGGCACGCGGCGGCCGCGAGGTGCTTCTCGCTACCGCCAATGCCGGCGTGGCAGCGCGGCGGCTGCGCGAGGGCGAGGCCGCGGACCTCATGCTCAACAGCGCCGACCAGGTCGCGCGGCTCACGGCCGATGCGCTGCTCGATGGCACCACCACGCGCGAACTGGGCCGCATGTTGATCGGCGTCGCGGTGCGCGCCGGCGCGGCGCATCCCGACATCTCGACCGAGGCGGCGCTGCGCGCTGCGATCCTGGCCGCGCCGATGATCGCGCATTCCGACCCGGCCACCGGTGCCACCGCCGGCACGCATGCGGCGCGCCTGGTGGAACGCCTGGGCATCGCCGACCAGATGCGCACGCGAACGCTGGTGTTTCCCGGTGGCGGCGCAGCGGTACAGGCAGTGGCGGAAAGCCGCGCCGCGCTCGCGCTCACGCAGGTCAGCGAGATCATCGCTGTGCCCGGTGCAGTGCTGGTCGGACCGCTGCCCGACAGCGCGCAACTGGTCACGCCCTATCTCGGCGCCGTCGCGACGCGCGCGACGGATCGCGCGGGTGCCGCGGCCTTCCTGAGCTTCCTGACCGGGCCCGAGGGCCAGGCGCGCTTCCGCGCGGCGGGCTTCGCCGTCGGCTGACCCCTGGTCGGCGCCGCTGCGCATGGCATGATGCCGCCCAAGAACGACCAACCGGAGGAAGCCTCATGAACCGCAGGACCCTGCTCGGCGGCGCCGTCGCGCTGCCGCTCACCGCCATCCGCCCGTCCGAGGGGCGCGCGCAATCGGGCATCTCGGACGGCGTGGTCAAGATCGGCGTGCTCGACGACATGTCGGGCGTGTTTGCCGACCAGCAGGGCATGGGGGACGTGGTGTCCGCCCGCATGGCGATCGAGGATTTCGGCGGGCGCGTGAACGGCGCGCCGATCGAACTGGTCTACGGCGACCTGCAGAACCGTGCCGATGTCGGGCTCGCGGTGGCGCGGCGCTGGTACGACCAGGAACGGGTGGACGCCATCTTCGGCCTGGGCAATTCGGCCGTGGCGCTGGCGGTGCAGAACCTGGCGCGGGAGAAGCAGAAGATCGACGTGGTGATCGCCGCCGGTACCACCGACCTGACCGGCCCGGGCTGTTCGCCCTTCGGCGTGCACTGGACCTACGACAACTACGCGCTGTCGCGCGGGACCGTCGGTGCGGTGATGGCGGGCGGCGGGCGGCGCTGGTACTTCATCACCTCCGACTACGCCTTCGGCCATTCGCTGGAAGCCAATGCCACTGCCGCACTGCGTGGCCTCGGCGGGCAGGTGGTCGGCAGTTCGCGCGCGCCGCTGGGCGAGACCGACTATTCGTCGCACCTGGTGCGCGCGGCGGGGTCGGGCGCCAACGTGGTGGGCATCGCGGCGGCGGGCACCGACTTCATCAACATCGTGAAGCAGATGGGCGAATTCGGGCTGTCGCGCCGTGGCATCCAGCCCGCAGCGCTGCTGTGCCTGCTGACCAACGTCAAGGCGATCGGCCTGGATACCGCGCAGGGCATGGTCTTCACCGAGGCCTACTACTGGGACCAGAACGACCAGACGCGCGCCTTCTCCAACCGCTTCGCGCGCATCCATGGCCGCCCGCCGACCATGTTCCAGGCGAGCATGTGGGGCGCCGTCACGCACTACCTGAAGGCCATCCAGGCGGCCGGCACCGATGCCGCCGCACCCGTCATGGCCAAGATGCGCGAGACACCGATCAACGACTTCATGACGACCAACGGCAGCCTGCGCGTCGACGGCCGCGTGATCCGCGACATGTACCTCATGAAGGCGAAGCAGCCTGCCCAGGCGCGCGGCGAATGGGACCTGCTGGAGGTGGTGCAGACCATCCCTGGCAACGAAGCCTATCGCCCACTCGCCGAGGGCGGCTGCCCGCTGGTGCGGTAGCGCCGAAACGCCCGCGCGCGTCACGTCGCGCGCGCTGCCTCCTGCGCGCGCCGCACCGCATTCGCCGCCGCATGCGCGGCGCGGATCGGCAGCGGCAGCCGCCGCCCGTCGCAGGCGGCGCGCACCACCGCCACCGCCGTGTCCAGCCCGACGCGGTGGCCCACCGAGACATACACCGGGCCGGCGCCATGCCGCGTGCGCAGCGCCGTGCCGATATGCGCGCCCTTCCACAGGATCGGTGCGACATCCCCGACCGCCGGGCCGGGCTCGGTGGTCCCGACCAGCAGCGACTTCGCGACGCCGATGGTCGGCACACCCAGCACCAGGCCGAGGTGGCACGCAGTGCCGAGGCCGCGCGGGTGCGCAAGGCCCTGCCCGTCCACCAGCAGCAGGTCCGGCTTCGGGTCGAGCCGCGCCCAGGCCGCCGCCAGCGCCGGGACCTCGCGGAAACCGAGGTAGCCCGGCACATAGGGGAAGTCCCCCACACGGCTTTCGTCGGCCTGCGCGACGACCGCCCCAGCGGCATCGATCGTCACGATCGCAGCGTGCACACGCCGGAGCGGGTCGAAGCGCGTGTTCGACACATCGGCCGCGCCGAGCCGCCAGGGGCGTGGCGGCAGGTCGTCGTGCGCGACGATGCGCGCCGCCATCTCGGCCTGCGCCGCGCGGGCCTGCGCGACGGTTCCAGGGTGCAGCCAGTGGGGCGGAAACTGCGGCGTCATGCGCCGCAGGGTGGCACGGATCAGAGGCCGCCGGTGTATCGCAGCCGCGCCAGCACCGCATGGGACGTGCCGCGCTGGCCGGTTTCCTCGTCGATGATGCGCGCGTACTGGTAGCCGACATCCAGGCTGAAGCCGGAGCCGAGTTCGCGCCCGATCGATCCCTCGAACCAGTCCTGTCCGGGCACGGGGTCGATGCTGCGCTTCTGGCGCAGCTGCTGCCACGCGAGCGTGCCGCGCCAGCGCCCGATGCGATGCTGCACGCCAAGCGTGGTGAAGGTCAGGCGTTCGCTGAGCGTCGTCTCCGCGGTGGCGGACACCTCCTCGCCCGTCTCAGGGTCGGCCGACAGCGTCTCGACCTCGACGCGCGGGCGTCCGCCGGCGTTGCGGAACTGGACGCCCTCGGCAAAGACCAGCGTGGACTGCGTGGCATTCCAGCGGTGCTCGTAGCGCAGCCCCGCAGCATAGCGCCATTCGCGCGCCGTCCCGTCCGACCCCGGCGCCTGCGAGATGACGGCCAGGTGGTAGGAGAAGCCCGGCAGGAACGGGATCTGGTCGCCATCCAGCGCCACGGCGAAGTTGTTGAAGGTGCCGTTGTTGCCCGGCCCGCCCTGCGCGACCGTATTGCGGTTGTAGCGCTCGTAGCGTTCCGAACAGCAGCGCCGTGGCGTGAGATACGTCCCGGTCAGGAAAGTGCGGTCGAGCGTGAAGATGGCCGCCGACACGTCGTGCGTTCCGAAGCGCGGATCATCGACGTAGGTCCAGGTGCCTGCCGCGCCAAGCGACTGGTCCACCAGGTAGACCTCGTGCGCGCGCACACTGGCGAGGATGCCGGGGAAGTCGTGGTAGCCGCGGCCGAACGGTGCGACCAGGATGCCGCCTTGCAGCGTCAGTGCCTGGTCCGGCTTCCACTGCGCATAGAGCTGTTCGATGAACAGCGCCTGGCGGCGGAAGCCGATGACGCCGTCATTGGGGAAGCCGCCGGTGGAATCACCCTCCCCGATCGGCTCGGTGGCGAGCACGCCCTGGATCGAGAAATTCTCGGTCAGCGACAGGCCCATCGCGACCTCGCCGAACAGGAAGACGCTGGTGCCGCGTTGCGCCGGATTGGTTGCGCGGGTGGTGCCGACGCCGATCATGCTCATGTCGATCTCGGCGTTGACCTGCGGGAAGCGGACCTCCTGCGCGGAAGCCGGCAGCGCCGCCGCGATGATCGCTGCGGCGACCAGCGCGCGACTCACGCCGCACCGCCGCGCATGGCGGGCACCAGCAGGCCCACATTATGGCGGAACATCGCCTCGTAATCCGGCGCCGGGCCGCTAGGGCCCGACAGTGCGTCGGCATAGAGCCGCCCGCCGACGGCCACACCCGCCTCGGCCGCGACACGGCGCAGCGTCGCGGGGTTGGCCATGTTCTCCATGAACACCGCGGTGATGCGCTGGTCGCGGATCTGGCGGATCAGCCGCGCCACCTCGGCGGCCGAGGGTTCGGATTCAGTCGAAACACCCTGCGGCGCGAGGAAGCGGATACCGTAGGCCGCGCCGAAATAGCCGAAGGCGTCGTGGCTGGTGACGACGACGCGGCGCGGCTCCGGCACCGCGGCCACCTGCGCGCGCACCCAGGCGTCGAGGGTCGCGAGACGCGCGGCGAAGGCCTCGGCATTGGCGCGGTACAGCGCCTCGCCGCCGGGATCGGCGGCGGCCAGCCCGCCCGCGATGTTGCGCACATAGATCTGCCCGAGGCGCAGGTCCTGCCAGGCATGCGGGTCGGGCACGGTGCGCGGGCCGACGCTGTGGCCCTGCCGCCGCTCGGCGCCGCCATGCGCATGGTTGTGCGCATGCGCGGCCATGCTGCGCGGGGTAATGCCGTCGGTGGTGGTCGCGACCTGGCCGCGGAAGCCGGCCGAGCGCACCAGCCGATCCATCCAGCCATCGAAGCCGAGGCCGTTGCGCACCACCACGCGGGCATCGCGCAGCGCCGCGACATCGGACGGGCGTGGCTGGAAGCCGTGCGAATCCACATCGGGCCCGGCGATGACGCGCAACGCGATGCGATCGCCGCCGATGCGCGCGGTCATGTCGCCGAGGAGGGAGAAGGACGCGACGACGGGCATCGGCGCGGCCTGGGCAAGGGCGCGGCCGGCCGGCAGCAGCGCCGGCAGGGCGAGGAGGGTGCGACGGTTCACGGCGATTACTCGTGGGATGTTATACCATAACGCTACGAAGACCGACCGCGGCTGGCAAGGCCTGGAGCCGCCGCCGCTTGCATTCGCGCGCGGAAACGTCCTTGGCGCGCGTTCCGGTCAGGCGGCCCAGGGCTGGTCCCGCACCAGGCCGGCACCGCGGGACGATGCCGGATTACGACGCACCCCGGCCGCCGCACCGCCTGTCCCGACCCATGCGTGGCGCCCGGCAAGGCGTCGGCAGACAGCGGCGCTCGCACGGCCCGCCCCTTGAGAAGGCAGGCGGGACGCCCCGACACCTACCGTGCGTTCGGCGTCGTGCGGCGCCGATCCGTGGAGACGCCGCGCGCCGGCAGACCGGTCAGGCCACGCCGCCGCCTTAGGATTCCGCCCGCCGGATCAGCGCCCGAACAGCCGCCGCAGCCAGGCGATGAATCCGCCGCCGGCGATGTCGCGCCGCTGATGCGTCGCGTGCGGGCGGCGCGAGGGCGGCGGCAGTGCGCTCGCCACCGTGTGCCGCCCGGCATCTTGCGCGGCCACCAGCCGGCGTTCCAGCGCGATGACCTGGCCGACCGCCTCGGGCGGCGACAGGCGGGCAAGCTCGGCGGCGGTGGCCTCCGCATCCTCCCAGGCCTCGGCGCGGCGCAGCGCATCGACCACCCGCACCGTCTGCTCGGCGTCGAGCGGCGGGCCGGACCGCCACAGCGCAACCGCCTCCTGCCGGAAGGATCGCGACAGGTCGGGCTTGCCGGTGTCGTCGGCCACCCAGGCGGCCTGCAGCGTCGCCTCGGCGGCAGCATGCAGCGCGCCAGTTTCCTCGAGAACATGCGCCCAGGCGAGGAAGCGGCGCGCCAGAGGCGGGTGCGTGGCATCGGCGATCAGCGCGCGGAAGGGGGCGGCGGAGACAGCGGCGGCAGCGGCCGGATGCGCCTTCGCGATCGACGGCGCGGCATAGCCGCAATGCGGGCATTGCTGCAGCCAGCGCGCCATGGTCGAGCGGACAGGTTCGCCCGGCCGCAGATCCAGGTCGGGCGCCTGTTCGGGCGGCGGCGGGCGGAACGGCGGCTGACGGCTCTCGCGACCGCACACGCCGCAGGCGACATGCCCGGCGGCGCCGGAACGCGACGATGTGGAGGGCGTCTCGGCCATGAAGCTGTCATCCTAGACCAGAAATCGCCGGGCCGGAATCGCGACGGCGGTGCAGCCCATTGCGTCGCCGGGCACGGTTGGGCACATGATCCCGCATGCCCCGCGGCGACCTTTTTCCCGATATCGCACCCTATGAGACCGGCCTGCTGCCGCTGTCGGGCGGGCATGTCATGTATTGGGAGCAGGTCGGCAATCCGCGCGGCCAGCCGGTGCTGTTCCTCCATGGCGGGCCGGGTGCCGGGGCCGGCGCGGTGCACCGTCGCTTCTTCGACCCCGGGCATTGGCGGGTTGTGATTTTCGATCAGCGCGGCGCAGGGCGGTCGCGCCCGCTCGGCGAATTGCGCGAGAATACCACGCCCCACCTGGTCGCGGACATCGAGACGCTGCGCCGCTTCCTCGGCATCGAGCGCTGGCTGCTGTTCGGCGGGTCCTGGGGGTCCACGCTCGCGCTGGCCTATGCGCAGGAGCATCCAGAACGCGTGACCGGCTGCGTGCTGCGCGGCGTGTTCCTGGGCCGCCAGGATGAGGTGGAGTGGTTCCTCACGGGCCTGCGGCGCGTGTTCCCCGATGCCTGGGCGGCCTTTGCCGAGCACCTGCCGCCCGATGAGCGGCACGACCTGCTGGGCGGCTACCTGAAGCGGCTGTGCCATCCCGACCCGGCCGTGCACCTGCCCGCCGCACGGGCCTGGAGCCAGTACGAGGGGTCGTGCTCGACCCTGCTGCCCTCGCCCGAGACCGTCGCGTCCTTCGCGCAGGACCGCACGGCGCTGGGCCTCGCGCGGATCGAGGCACACTACTTCGCCAACGACCTGTTCCTGCCCGAGGAAGGGCTGCTCGGGCGGATTGGCCGTCTGGCGGCCATTCCGGCGGAGATCGTGCAGGGCCGCTACGACATGGTCTGCCCGCCCGAGACGGCCTTCGAACTGGCCGCTGCCTGGCCCGGCGCGCGGTTGACGGTGGTGCCGGATGCCGGCCACTCCGCGCTGGAACCGGGCGTGCGCACGGCGCTGGTGGGCGCGGTGGAACGGTTCCGGCGCCGCTGAGCGCGTGGTATACCGGCCCCGGTGGGTCCCCGTAGCTCAGCAGGATAGAGCACAGGATTCCTAATCCTGGGGCCGTGAGTTCGAATCTCGCCGGGGACACCACCGTTCCGCCGGCCTGCAGCGAACATCGGCCCCGGACCACACCAAATTGGGGACACCGCGGGGCACCGGCGATGCCGCAGTCCCGTCCAGATGCACGACCTCCGCGTCAATCTCGGCCAGCATGATCGCCCGGCCGCCGGGCGCCGCACCGAATGTCGCGGGAATCGGCGTTCGACCGCTCCGACCCGCGCCACACCGTCGGCTTCAGAGCCCCTTCCGCTCGCCTGGGCTCGAGGCACCGCGTCGGCCTTCGACCGTCGCGAGGATCTGGACCCGATCCGACGGTTCCATCGCGTCGCGATCTGCTCCAGGCCACCCCGGCGACCGTTCAGATCCCGACCGGCGACCGCAGCGCGCTGCCATCGAAGAAGCGCCCCAGCGCGAAAGCCGCCGGGTCCACCACCGGCGGCGCATCCCCCGCCAGGTCCGCCGCCAGCCGCCCCGCGCCCAGCCCGATCCCAAAGCCGTGCCCGCTGAAGCCGGCCGCCACCACAAGGCCCGGCAGCGCAGCGACCTTCGAGATCACCGGCACCGCATCCGGCGTGGAATCGATCCACCCCGCCCAGAGTCGCGCCGCCTGGATGCCCGCCAGTTCGGGATAGGCCGAGACGATCGCATCGATCGCCGGCTGCACGATCGACGCCTTGGGCGTCGCCTCCAGCACGCGCATCCGCTCGAACACGGTTGGCTTGTCGAACGACCAGCGCCCGTGCAGCGCGTCAGGCCCTTCGAAGAACGATCGCCCGACGCGCAGCTCCACCATCTTCCAGTTCTTGCGCAGGCTGGGCAGGAACTGGCGTGCGTAGCGGATGCCCGCCGGCGTCAGCTCCAGCCGGCCGCGCGCCTTCGCCGCCACCAGGTATCCGCCATCGAGCAGCGGCGTCAGGATGAAGTCCGGCGTCGACAAAGGACCGGGGCTGATCTGCTTCGCCGGTGTCGTCGCGAAGATGGTCGAGTGCACCGAGGATTGCGGCATATCCAGCCCATGCCGGCGCAGGAACATCGACGCCCAGGCCCCCGCCGCCAGCACCACCGCCTGGGCGCCGATGCGCCCTCGCTCGGTGAACACGCCGCTGATCCGACCGCCGGTGGTATCCAGCCCGCGTACCGCCGTGTCCTGGTGCAGGGTCACGCCGCGCGTGCGCGCCGCCTTGGCCAGCGCCGGGGCAGCCATGGCGGGCTCTCCGCGCCCGTCGCGCGGGGAGACCACGCCACCGATCCAGTCCTGCACGTTGCCGGGCGTGCGCGCCTTCGCTTCGGCCGCATCGATCATGCGCGCGCCCACCTGGTAGGGCTGCGCCATGTCCAGCCAGGCCTGCCAGGTCGCGAGCTGCTGCGGGTCCTTGGTCACGTAGACCAGGCCGCTGCGGCGGAAGCCCATGTCGGCGCCGATCTCGCCGGGCAACGTGTCCCACAGATGCTGGCTGTGCAGCATGAGCGGGATCTCGCGCTCGTCGCGGTTGAGCGTACGGCACCAGCCCCAGTTGCGGCTGGACTGCTCGCCCGCGACGACGCCCTTTTCCAACAGCGCGACCGAATGCCCCGCCTTGGCCAGGTGCCAGGCGGCCGAGGCGCCGATGATGCCGGCGCCGATCACGACCACGTCCGCCGACTCGGGCAGCGTGGCATCGCTCTCGATGAGGTCGAGCCTGCGTGTCGCGACCATCAGGCGTCGAGCTCCCGATAGCCTTCGCCCCGTTCCGCGAAGGCGGCCCGAACTGCCGCGGCGTCGTCGGCTGCCGATGCGCGCAGCATGGCGACCAGGTGGATCTTCAGGCCGAAGCGCCAGCGGTACGTGAGGTCGCTCATGATTCGTGTCATCGCCGCGCCGGCGTCCGCTGTCCAGATCGCTTCACGCGCCCGACCGCTCGGGCCCGAAGCGACATCGCCGCGATGCGCGGCGGGCGACGCAGTGCCCCGGCCTGGTCCTGATTCGGCCGGTAGCGCGCCGGCCAATCGCTGTGCTGGATGGAACGCCGCACGGCTGGGCCGGCTTGCGCCACCATCGCGCAGCACAGCACACCGAGCCGTACCATCCTGTCGCGGCGCTGGCCGAGCTCGCGCAGATTGCGGAGTCCGGACGCGTGCTGATGCACGGCAGGCGCGGCCGGATCGGCTGCGTGTCCCTTCGTCACCCTGCTTCACATTGCCGTGATGATGTGGGATTGATCCGACAACGCTCTGAATTCCCGGCCAGCGCCCCGCGGATGTGTGCAAGCGCGTCAATCAGCGGTTCATCGCCAGGCATGCAATCTTGCCCCGACCAAGGTTTCCCGGGGGGACGATGCCGCCTGACGCCACCACCGAGACCGACGCCGTTTTCGAGGCGGCGGTGGCGTCGTTGCGCAGCTTCTGCCTGCCGCCGACGCCGCAGAACTACGCCATCTGGTTCGAGTTCCACGCCGGGCACAACGACAAGCTGCACCGCGCGCTGACCATCGCGATGAGCAATCGCCGCAGCATCGACAGTTTCATGATGGCCGAACTCCACGACCTGTTCTTCGCCGACAGCGTGGAACGCCGCGCCGCGCGCGAAGCGCAGACAACGCTGCGCGAGGCCGCCGGACGGATCCTCGCCGCCGGCGCCGATGCCGAGCGCTACGGCGAGACGCTGAGCGAGGCCGCCGTCACCATCGACACCGACACCCATGGCCTGGCCGACATGATCGCCCGCCTGGCGGAGGAAACCACGGCGCTCTCGGCCCGTTCGGCCGAACTGGGCCAGGCGCTGCGCCAGTCCGGCGACCGCATCGCGGATCTCGAGAAGAAGCTCGCCGCGGCGCATGACGCGGCGCTGACAGATGCGCTGACCACCTTGCCCAATCGCCGTGCCTTCGACGCCATGGTGCGCGAACAGGCGGGGCTCGCGATGAACACCGGGGAGACGCTGTCGCTGCTCATGCTCGACATCGACCATTTCAAGAAGGTCAATGATTCCTGGGGACACGCGGTGGGCGATGCGGTGCTGCGCCTGGTCGCCGCCACGCTCGACCAGCACCGCCCACAGACCGCGCGCGTGGCGCGCTATGGCGGGGAGGAATTCGCCATGCTGCTGCCTGCCACCTCGCTGCACGACGCCGCGGCGCATGCCGAACGCCTGCGCGGGGCGCTTGCGGCCCGGCGCATCAGCCTGCGCGCCAATGCCGAGACGATCGGCAGTGTCACCATCTCGGTCGGCGCGGCGCGCTACGAACCCGCCGAACCCATCGGCAGTTGGATCGAGCGCGCCGACGCCGCGCTGTACCGCGCCAAGCGCGAGGGGCGGAACCGCGTGGTGGTGGAACACCGCTCTTCCGCCGCCTGACCCGTCATAAGCTGATGCCGCGCGCCGCCAGCGCCTTCAGGAAGTTCGGCTCCGGATTGGGCAGCGGCGGCAGGTCCCAGGACCCGGTGCCGATCGGGCGGATGTCCCGGTCCACCGGCACTTCGACCAGGTAGGGGCGGTTCGCGCGGATCGCGGTCTGGATTGCGTCCTCCACCTCGCCGGCATGGGTCACGCGGTGGGAGGGTACGCCAAAGGACTTCGCCATCATCGCGAAGTCCGGGCTGTAGAGCTCCCCGGAGCGCTGGTTCTCGAAGGCGGTGGCGAGTTCGCGGCCGCCGAACATGCCGTGCTGGATGTCGCGGATCGAACAGAAGCCGTTGTTGTTCCACACCACCCAGACCACCGGGATGTCGTATTCGACGGCCGTGGCCAGCGCATGCGGCGTCATCAGGAATGACCCGTCGCCGACCACCGCGACGCAGGGCCGGTCGGGGGCGGCGAGCTTGGCGCCCAGGATGCCCGAGGTCGCAAAGCCCATCGCCGCGAAGCCCCAGGAATGGATCAGATGGCGCGGGCGCAGCGTGTCCATCAACTGGATGATCCAGTTGTGGTGCACGCCGACGTCGCTCGCGACGACCGCGTTCTCGGGGATGGCACGCGACAGCGCGCGCATCAGCCGTTCGGGGCGCAGCGGCATCTGGTCAGATTGCGCGAGGCCGTCCTGGTACTCGCGCCAGACGGCGCGTCCCTTCTCCAGCCGCGCCAGCCATGGCGCGATGGAACGCCCGGCATTCAGCCGCCCGCGCGCGGCCTCGATCAGGAATTCGAGACTGGCCTTCGCGTCTCCCAGGATGCCGTATTCGGCCGGGTAGTTGCGGCCGATCTCGGTGGGGTCGATGTCGATCTGGATCAGGCGCGAGGGCGGTATCGACAGCGTGTAGCCATCGAGCCAGGCGCTGGTCGCGCGATCATCGAAGGAGAAGCCGATCGCCAGAATGACATCGGCGTTGCGCGTTGCGTCATTTGCCGCGTAGGCGCCGTTGCGTCCCGTCGCGCCGAAGGCGAGCGCATGGCGATCGGGGATGGCGCCCTTACCGTTCGGGCTGGTCACCACCGGGATACCGGTCAGTTCCGCGAAGGCCAGCAGCGCGTCGCAGGCGTGGCCGATGATCACCCCCTGCCCCGCGATGATGACCGGCTGCTGCGCCGACCGCAGCACGTCGAGCGCGGCGGAGAGCTCCGCCGGATTGCCCGGCGCGCCGTTGATCATGCGGCTCGGCGCGTCGGAAGGCGTGTAGGCGGTCTCCTCCACGAACACGTTCAGCGGCACATCCAGGTTCACCGGACCCGGTCGCCCGGCGGTGAGCTGGTCCCAGGCCTGCGTGATCGCCAACGGCACCATGTCGGCGCGCGTGGGCTGGTAGGACCGCTTCACGTAGGGGCGGATGACGGAGGGGAAATCACCCTGGAAATGCCGCCCCGTCTCCTGGAACGGCCCGCGGTTGAACTGCTGCGTCGGCACATTGCCGGTGATGGCGAGGAAGGCGCTGCTGTCCATCATCGCGGCCGCCAGCGCGACCACCATGTTCGCCGAACCCGGCCCGCAGGAGGTGAAGGTCGCCACCGGTTCCCCACGCACCTTGTAGTAGGCATCCGCCATGTGGCCGGCGGTCTGCTCGTGATGCGTCGAGACGGTGCGGATGCGGTTCTGCGCCTTGAATGCCGCATCCATGAAGCCGGTGATGCCGTGCCCGCACAGCCCGAACAGATAGGGCACGTTGCGACGCGTGAGGTGGTCCACGATGATGTCGGCGCCGTTCATCAGCGCCGCCTTGCTGCTGCCGTCCATGGTCTGTGTTTCCTCGCGTTTCTTGGGGTTCAGGCGGCCGCCACGGACGGGCTGCCGAGCATGCGGGAGATGCGCGCGGCACTCGCCTTCACGCGCGGGATCAGTTCGGCGATGCGCGCCGGGTCCATGCGCGAGGCAGGGGCGGAGATCGCCACCGCCGCGGTCGGCCGGCCGGATCGGTCGGTGATCGGCGCGGCGATGCAGCGCAGGCCGTCCTCGATCTCCTCCTCGTCCAGCGCGTAGCCATCGAGGCGGATGCGGTGTAGGCGTTCGCGCAGCGCCTGCGGCGTGGTGATGGTGTTCGCCGTGAAGCGCACCAGGCCGTGGCGGGCGACGATGCCATCCACCTCGGCATCCGGCAGGTAGGCCATCAGCGCCTTGCCCAGCGCGCTGGCATGCGCCGGGCTGCGCTTGCCGACCGCGGAGTGCATCCGCACTGCATGGGTGCCGTCCACTATCTGCACGGTGACGACAACGCCCTCGTGCAGGATCCCGACATGCACGGTCTCGCCGGTCGATTCCGCCAGGTCCTGCAGGGGCGGCAGCGCCTGCCAGCGGAGCTGTTCGTTGCGCATCGCCGCCGCCCCCAGCGCCTGCAGCCTCAGCCCCAGAGCGTAGCGGCCCGTCGCTGCGTCCTTCGCCAGGTAGCCAAAGCCCTCGAGCGTGTGCAGCACGCGGAAGACCGTCGCCTTGTTCTGGTTCAAATGCGTGGCGAGGTCCGACAGCGTCCAGCTGTCGCGTTCGGCGAAGCAGTCCAGCACCTCAAGCCCGCGATGCAGCGAGGCGAGGAGGTAGGGGTCCTTCGCGCCACGCGGGGCGGGGACGGCATCGCTGGGGGGCATATCGCGGGTCTCCTGCACCAGGCGGTCGAACCGCCTGGCGAAACATGTTCGCCCGCTTTCTAGCCTTGACGCGCATTTCCGAAAAGCGTTTCGCTATGCGCAACACCAACGGCCGCGCGACGGCCGATACGGGAGGACCAGGAATGAAACGCCTTTTCGCCGCCGCCACAGCCTTGCTGCTGGCCTGCGCCGCCCTGCCCGCCCGCGCGCAGGACTTCCCGACGCGGCAGATCACCATGCTGGTGGTCTTCGCCCCCGGCGGCGCGACCGACGTGCTGGCGCGCATCGTGGCCGAGCACATGACCCGCACGCTCGGTCGCCCAGTGGTGGTGGAGAATGTCTCCGGCGCCGGCGGTACCATCGGCGGCGCGCGCGGCGCGCAGGCCGCGCCGGATGGCTACACGCTGACGGTGGGCAGCCTGGGCAGTCATTCGGCGGCGCCGTCGATCTATCGTTCCATCGCCTATGACCCGCGCGAGCTGCAGCCGATCGGGCTGATCGCCGGCACGCCACTGTTCTTCGTGGTGCGCAACGGGCACCCCGCGCGTACGCTGCAGGAGTTCATCGCGATGGCGCGCGCCAATCCCGGCGGCGTCACCAATGGCCACGCCGGGATCGGATCCACCAACCACCTGGCCTGCGCGTTGTTCCAGCACCTGGCGCGCGTGGAGCTGAACAACATTCCCTATCGCGGCGAAGGCCCCGCGCTGAACGACGTGGTGGCGCAGACGGTGGACAGTGCCTGCCTGCTGGCGCCAGCCGCCGTGCCGCAAATCCAGGCCGGCACCATGCGCGGCCTGCTGACCGGCGCGGCGACGCGCAATGCGAACGCGCCGGGCGTGCCCTCGGCGCCGGAGGCCGGTCTGCCGGACTACATCTTCCAGGGCTGGAACGCGGTGTTCGCGCCACGCGGCACACCCGCGCCGGTCGTCGCGCGCCTCGACCAGGCGCTGCGCGCGGCGGTGAACGACCCCGCCATCCGCCAGCGGATCGAGGGCCTTGGATCGATCCCGGCAGATACCGAAGCGCAGGGGCCGGAGGCGCTGTCGCGCCTGGTGCGGTCCGAGGTGGATCGCTGGGCGACGGTGGTGCGTGCCGCCGGCATCCAACCGCAGTAGCCGCGCGCGGAGTAGGCGCTGCGGCCGCACGCAACGCCAGGAGGCGTCAGACGGCGAGGTCGCTCGCCAAATGGAATAGGCAATCCCCGCGCTTCGTCCGCGCGGGGATCCGCTTGCACATGACGATGCCAGTGGCCTTGAAGGCGATCTCGACCGGCGGCAGCCACGGCGTCTCGGGGATGTGGATGCGCGCGGCAGGCGTGCCGGGGGTCACCATGTCGCCGAGTTCGACCAGCGGTTCAAACACGCCGTTCTCCGGCGCATAGACGTACATCTCGGGCCCGCGCACATCGAGGAAGCGCGTCGGCGCGGGCGGTTCAACGAAGTGTTCGCGGCCCAGGATGCCGAGATGCGCGAGCAGGTTCCGCAACCCGCGCTCCGCGATGGCGAGGCCCGAGGCATTCACCGCCCCCGCGCCGCCCAGTTCTGTGCCGAGCGAAATCCGCCCTCGCCGATCGGCGCCACTGCCCAGCGTCTGGTCCCCGCCCTGTCCCTGCGCGCCGCCCTGAATGTAGGTATAGGGCGCGCCAAATGCGCGCAGCGCGGCCAACTGCTTCTGGTACAGCGCGGGATCGGCCGACTGCTTCGCCAGCGCGGTCGGGATGTAGTTCAGCGACGACCCGCCCGAATGCAGGTCGATCACCAGATCGGCCAGCGGGATGAGTTCGCTGTCGATGTAGTGCGCGATCTGCCGCGTGACCGTGCCGTCCGGGTCGCCGGGGAAGATGCGGTTCATGTTGAGGTCATCGATCGGCGAGACGCGACGCCCCACCAGCGCGGCGGGGTAGTTCGCCATCGGCAGCATGATGACGCGCCCGCGGATGGCCGCAGGGTCCAGCCACTTGATGAGGTTGGTCAGCGCGACCTGGCCTTCGTATTCGTCGCCGTGGTTGCCGGAGCTGAACAGCGCGGTCGGACCCTCGCCGTTCTTCACCACCACGATCGGGATCGGCAGGAAGCCGTAGGCGCTGTCATGCGTCGAATGGAACAGGCGTATGAAGCCGGTCTGCTTGCCGTCCTTGCCGAAATCGACTTCGGGAGTCAGGCGCGACTTGCGGGTTTCGGGCATGGCAATCCTCAGGAGGCGATCAGGTGGCAGGCGACCTGGTGGCCCGGCGCCGGTTCGGTCAGCGGCGGCGCACGTTCGCGGCAGACGGGCATGACGTGCGGGCAGCGCGTGTGGAAGCGGCAGCCCGAGGGCGGGTTCAGCGCGGAGGGAATGTCGCCAGCAATCCGCTGGCGCTTGCCGCGCGAGCGCTGCGACGGGTGCTGCGCCGGGACCGCGGCGATCAGCGCTTGCGTGTAGGGATGCAGCGGCGCGGCGTAGATGCTTTTCTTGTCCGCGACCTCGACCACCTTGCCGAGATACATCACCGCCACGCGGTCGGAGATGTGGCGCACCACGGACAGGTCATGCGCGATGAACAGGTAGGTGAGGCCCATCTCGCGCTGCAGATCCTGCAGCAGGTTGACGATCTGCGCCTGCACCGAAACGTCGAGCGCGGAGACCGCCTCGTCGCACACGATCAGCCGCGGATGCAGCACCAGCGCACGCGCGATGCCGATGCGCTGGCGCTGGCCGCCGGAGAACTCATGCGGGAAGCGGTCGAGCGCGCGGGCCGGCAGGCCGACCTTCTCCAGCATCTGAGACACCTTGCGGCGCGTGTCCGCGCCCTGCTTGGCGCCGTGGATGATGAGGGGTTCGGCGATGATGTCCTCGACCGACATGCGCGGGTTCAGCGCGCCGTAAGGGTCCTGGAAGATGATCTGCATGGAGCGGCGATGCGCGCGCATCTCCATCCGCTTGAGCGCCGTGATGTCGATGCCGTCGAAGGTGATGCGCCCGGCGGTGGGTTCGATCAGGCGGATCAGCAGCCGGCCCAGCGTGGACTTGCCACAGCCGGATTCGCCGACCAGGCCGAGCGTCTCGCCGGCCTGTATGCCCAGCGCCACGTCATCCACCGCGCGCAGCAGCAGCGGCTTGCGAAGGCCGAAGAAGCCGCCGCCGCCAACCTCGAAGGCCTTGGACAGGCCGGTTGCCGTGACCAGGGGCGCGGTCATGCCGGCGCCAGCTCCTTCGCGCGGAAGCAGGCGGCGGTGTGGCCGGGCTCCAGCACTTCCAGCGGAGGCACCGCTGCGGCGCAGGCCGGTAGCGCATGCTGGCAGCGCGGGCCGAAGGCGCAGCCGGGCGGGCGCCGTGCGGGGTCGGGTAGCGTGCCGGGAATGGCGACCAGGCGCGCGCGGTCCTCGGTGAGCGAGGGCACGCATTCGAGCAGCCCACGCGTATACGGATGCAACGGACGGTCGAAGATGGTGGCGACCGGCGCTTCCTCGATGACACGGCCGGCGTACATGACCAGCACGCGGTCGGCGGTCTCAGCGATCACGCCCATGTTGTGGGTGATGATGATGACACCCATGCCGAATTCGTCGCGCAGGTCCATCAGCAGGTCGAGGATCTGCGCCTGGATGGTGACGTCCAGCGCCGTGGTGGGCTCGTCCGCGATCAGCAGCTTAGGATTGCAGGCGAGCGCCATGGCGATCATCACGCGCTGGCGCTGCCCGCCCGACATCTGGTGCGGGTAGTCGTCGAGCCGCCGCGCGGCGGAGGGAATGCCGACCTTGTCGAGCATGGTGATGGCGCGCTTCCGCAGGTCCGACTGCGACAGGCGTTCATGCGCGGCGATGGTCTCCATGATCTGGTCACCGATCGAGAAGACCGGGTTCAGCGAGGTCATCGGCTCCTGAAAGATCATCGAGATCCCCGGGCCGCGGATGCGCTGCATGTCGCGTTCGGACATGCGCGTGAGGGACTGGCCGTTGAAGGTGACTTCGCCCGCTGCGATGCGCGCCGGCGGGCGCGGCAGCAGGTCCATGATGGTCAGCGCCGTGACCGACTTGCCCGATCCGGATTCGCCGACGATGCCGAGGATCTCGCCTTCCTTCAGCGAGAAGGACACGTCCTCGACGGCGTTGATCTCGCCGCGGCCGGTCATGAAGGCGGTGGTGAGGCCGCGGACGTCGAGCAAAGTCACTGCTGGATCCTGAGCCGCGGGTCGAGCACGTCGCGCAGCCCATCGCCGAGCAGGTTCAGCCCCATCACGGTGATCATCAGCGCAACGCCGGGGATGGTGATGATCCAGGGTGCCTCGCGCATGAAGTCGCGGCCCTCGGCCATGATGTTGCCCCAGGTGGGCGTGGGCGGCACCGCGCCAACGCCGAGGAAGGAGAGCGTGGCCTCCGACAGCACCGCATAGGCGAACAGGAAGGACAGCTGCACGATCATCGGCGCCATGGCGTTGGGCAGGATGTGGTGGCGCAGGATGCGCCAATGCCCCGCGCCGGCGGCGACGGCGGCCTGCACATATTCCATCTCCCGCAGCACGATGACGGAGGAGCGCACGATGCGCGCGGTGCGCGGGATGTACACGATCGACAGCGCCAGGATGACGTTCAGCGTGGACGGCCCCAGCACCGACGTCACAGCGATGGCGAGCAGGATGGCGGGGAAGGCCATCAGCGCGTCATTTACCCGCATCAGCGCGTTGTCGAGCCGCTTGAAGTAACCAGCCGCCGCGCCGATCAGCGTCCCGAACACCGCGTTCAGCGCCACGACGGAGGCGCCGATGATCATCGACAGCTGCGCCCCCCAGACCACGCGCGACCACAACGACCGCCCGAAATTGTCGGTACCGAACAACCAGTTGCTATCGGGCGGCAGGAATTTGTTGCGCATCGACAGGCGCTGCGGATCGACCGCCGTGATCCAGGGCGCGGCCGCGGCGATCACGGCGATGATGCCGAACAGCACAAGCCCCGTGACGAACAGCCTGTGATGAAACAGCCGCCGCAGCGTGGCGCGCGCGGGGTGTTCGCGGGTTTCGGCGATGCCTTCCGCGTCACTCATGGCGCACCCGCGGGTCGAGCACGGCGTAGAGCGTATCCACCGTGATGTTCACCAGCACCAGGAAGGTGGTCACCAGCAGCAGCCCGCCCTGCACCATCGGATAGTCGCGGTTCAGCACTGCCTGGGTCAGCAGCTGGCCCATGCCGGGGATGGAGAACAGCGCCTCGGTCACCACCGCGCCCGAAAGCAGCAGCGAGACGATGATGCCGACCACCGTCACGATCGGGATCAGCGCATTGGCCAGGGCGTGCTTCAGGATGACGCGCCGCTGCGGCAGGCCCTTCGCCTTGGCGGTACGGATATAGTCCTGGCGCAGCACCTCCAGCATGGACGACCGCGTGATCCGTGCCAGCAGTCCCGCCTGCAGCAGCGCCAGCGAGAAAGCCGGCATGGTCATGCTGCGCAGCCAGCCGATTGGGCTCTCACTGAACGGCACGTAGCCGCCCGAGGGCAGCCAGCCCAGGTGCACCGCAAACAGGATGATCATCAGCAGGCCGAGGAAGAAGTTCGGCACGCTGATCCCGATCATGGCGAACATCATTGCCGCCTGGTCGATCCAGGTGTTCTGCTTCAACGCCGCGATGATGCCGCTGGCGATGCCGATGATCAGCGTGAAGACCAGCGCGTACAAGGACAGCGCAATGGTCACCGGCAGCCGTTCCATCGTGGCGGCAAACACGCCTTTGCCCAGCAGCAGCGACCGACCGAGATCGCCGCGCGCCAGCCCCTCGTAGTAGTGGACCAACTGCATCCACAGCGGCTCATCCAGGCCGAGGTCCCGGCGCAATTGTTCGATCTGCGCCGGCGTGGCCGCGATGCCCGCGATGGCGGCCGCCGGGTCGCCCGGGATCAGCCGCATCAGCCCGAAGGAGATCAGGCTGACAATCAGCAGGACCGGCAGCGCCGAGAACAGCCGCCGGACAAGAACGCCGAACACGCTACCGCGTGATCCAGACGTTGGAGAAACGCGGGATGCGGAACGGCACGTAGCCCTGCACGTTCGACCGCACCGCCTGCACCTTGGTCAGTGATCCGAAGGGATAGGCATAGGCACGTTCCAGCACCAGGCGCTGCATGTCGGCGAAGGCCTGCTGGCGCGCCGCCGGATCCCGCTCATTGTTCATGCGGTTCCAGGCGGCGAGCACATCCGGGTCGTCCTTGTCGTCGCGCGGGCGGTAATTCGCGCCCGGCGCCACCAGGAACTGCATCGTCGCCAGCGCGCCTAGCGCCGGCTGCGTGCCCCAGCCCGAATGGAAGAAGTGCCATTCGTCGCTGTTCACCCGCTGCGACATCTGCACCGAGGTCGGCCAGTCCACCACGCGCAGGTTCGCGTTGATGCCGACCGCGCGCATCTGCTGCTGCATGACCAGCGCCGCGTTGTACATCGGCGGATAGTCACGGTTGGTCAGGATGATGATGGGCTCGTTGCGATAGCCGGATTCACGCAGCAGCGTGCGGGCGCGCGCCGGGTCGTTGATGTTGTAGGTCTCGCGCCCGGCATCGGTGAACGAAGGCTGGTTCGGATACTGGAAGCCGACATTCAGGCGGTAGTTGCCGTCGGTCGCGGCATCCATGATGTCTTCCATGCCGAGCGCGGCCTGCACCGCACGCCGGAAGGCCAGGTTCGCGGTCGGCCCATGCGCGGTGTTCGGCAGCGCGATCTGGATCCACCAGTTCTGCAGCGGCAGGATGGTGATAGCGCTGTTGCGACGCAGCGTGTCGAGCGAACGCGTGGGAACGTCCTCCACCGCCTGCAGCGCGCCGGTCTCAAGCCCCGCCACGCGGGCGGAAGCTTCCGTCACGATGCGGAAGGTCACGGTGTCCACGCAGGCCACGCGATAGCCGCCGAAGCCGGTGCGTTGCTCGAACGCCGTGTTCGGGCTGTAGGCGTCGAAGCGGCCCAGCCGCGCATGGCTGCCGGGGACGAATTCCAGAAGCCGGAAGGGGCCGGTGCCGACCGGGCGCAACTGCTGCCGGTCGTCATTCTCGTGCTCGGACGGGATCACCACAATCGGCACGGAGAAGGAGGACAGCGCCTCGATGAAGGTCGGCTGCACCTGCTTCATGCGGATGACGAAGGTGCGCGGGTCGGGCGTGTCCCAGCCCGCCACGTTGTCGAGCGTGCTGCGCTGCAGCCCGATGCGATTGTAGCGGTTGAACGACGCCGCGACATCGGCCGAGGTCATCGGCTTGCCGTTGTGGAAGGTAACGCCCTGCCGCAGGCGGAATGTGTAGGTCAGGCCGTCCGGCGCTTCCTCCATGCTCTCCGCGAGTTCGAGAATGGGGCGGTTGTTCTCGTCCCGCGTCATCAGCGATTCGTACATGTTCATCGCGATGTTGCGGGTCGAGATGGTGCTGGACGTCATCTGGTCCAGCGAATTCACGTTGGCTTCCTGCCCGAAGACGATATCTCCGCCGCGCGACGGGCAGGTGAAGGGCGCGGCCACGGCCGGCAGCGCGAAAGTCGCGGCGAAGGTGGACGCTAGCAGCAGGCGCTTCATGGGCAGGGTCTCCCGATCAGGCGTGGCGTCAGTCCAGGGGCAAGCGTCGCGCGCAGGCCGCGGCGCGTCAACACGCCTTCACGGCGCAGCGAAGCGACGCAGCACGTTCTCCATGATGCGACTGACCGGCCCCTGGAACGCGCCGTCCTGCCAGAGGCTGCCGCACCAGGTGATCGATCCCGTCGCAAAGACGCTGCCGCCGCCCGGCGTGTCGAACATCACGATCTCGGCGCGCTTGAGCGCGGCGGCCGGTTCGCCGGTCACGGTGTTGACGTGGGAGAGCAGTTCCTCGGGCACCGTCACGAAGGAGGCTGGCGGATCCTCCGACCGTGCCAGGATGGCGGTGCCCTCCGGCGTCCCAAGCGCTGCGTCGGCACGATCGAGTTCGAACCCGGCCGCGCCTCCGCCGGACAGGCCGTAGCCGCCGAAGGTCTCGCCCTCCACGCCCTCGAACACCCAGGCGTGCCTTGGGTCGCGCGCGGCGGGCAGCAGCCGGTAGTGGGTGCCTTCGAAAAGCCCCTGGCCGGAGAAGCCGACGCCGGCCAGCATCTGCGGCGGACGGCGGTTGCGCCGCCACAGCCCGCCATGCGCGCCATCCGTCTGGTGCCAGTATTCGCCTGGTTCCGCGGCCCAGGCGCGGATGCCGCCCTCGGCTCGGCGCAGTTCCAGCATCCCCGGCAGCGTCTGCGTCACCGCAATCCGCCAGTAGAAGCCATTGCCACCGAGGTACATGAGCCGTCCGCGCCCGCGCGTGTAAGCCTGCAGCGCATCGAGCGTCTGCAGCGTGTGATACTCCGGATGGGACCCGGTCATCACCACGCGATACGGCGCGAGCAGCGCGGCGCCTTCCTCGTGCAGGTCCTCGTCGGTGATCACGTCGAAGGCGATGCGCTTGGCCTCGAGCCAGGCGAGCAGGTGCGTATCCGCCGGATAATGCCGCAGTCCCGACCCGCGCGCGTCGTTGAAGGTCAGGTAGCCGGGCCGCATGGTCAGGATCGGTCGCAACCGCGAGGAAAAGGCGATGCCGCTCCGGTCCGGGTGCCGGTTGTAGGTGGACCGTCCGTAGACCGGGTAATCGTCCGCATTGTGCGGATAGGCTCCCCACTCCGTGACGCGCGCGCGATACGCCTCATCCGCATTGCCGCGCGCGTGATTGGCGTAGGCCTGGTACGTGAAGGTGGATGCCAGGAACGCGACCGGCGCCGTCGTTGTCCCGCGCGGCGGCAGCACATAGAGCGGCAGCCAATCCTCGCCACCCGCGCAGGCGAGGTGCAGCGCATAGGCGCCGCTGCGCAGATCGGCCGGTACGCCGAAGGTGAAGCTCGTGCGCCAGCCGCAATCGGCCAGGTCGTCGGCGTTGAACTGGATGGCGCCGTAATCCTCGGGGGCGTGGCGCCAGCACATCTCGCGCCCCGACCAGCGCGCGCCGACCATCGCACGTGTCGGCACGTTCACCAGGTGGCCGTCGCAGCCCTGCGGCCCGATGTCGAGGATGCGCTGCGTCGGGATGTCGCGGGCGAAGTCCCATCCGGCGACCAGCGTCGGGTCGCGCGCATCAAGCGGCAGGTCTGGCTGCGGCCAGGCCTCATGGAAGGCGGCGTGCAGCGACGGTGCTTCGATCTTGCCGGTGAAGTGCGCGCCGGCCGGTGTCGCGCCATCGGCGGCGATCGTGACGCGCCCCCCGCCCGTGGGCAGGCGAAGCCCGGCGACGATGCCCGCGGCCTTGGTCGCCGCGCCGCCCTCGAACGGTTGCATCCCGACGACGACGCGGCCGCTGGCGGGATCGGCGCTCAGCCACAGCCGATGCCATCGGCGCGGCGCGGGTGCGCCCCCGGTCGCCAGCCGCACGGCGCCCCCGGCCCCGGTGACGGTCGCGACCACGCCGTCGGCATCGAGGGCGAGGCTGATGGCTGCGCCGGCCTCGTGCTCGGCCATGATTGTCGCTGCGCCCGGCGAGGCCGCAAACCAGATCAGCGCCGACCAGCTGCAAGGTCCCTCGGCGCGGTGCGGCGCACGCGGCACCACGGCATGCGACCCGGCATGGATCGCCTGGCGTTCGCCGTCGAATGTGATGTCGAAGCGGTGCGAGAGATCCTCAAAGCGCAGCCCCGGGCCGTCGGGATTCGGGTCGCCGCTGATCACGCGTAGCAGGCGCGCGCGCACCGGGCCGCCATCGCGCGCGCTGACCATGGCGCGGAAGCGTTCCCCGGGACGGCGCGACAAGCGGTCGAGGTAGCCGGTGACCGGCAGTTCGGCGATCGGGGACGTCATGCGGCACCTCCGTCGCCCAGCGTCAGCCCGACGGCAGTGCCCGTCAATCGCATGGCATTGGCGGACCGTGCGGCTTCGTGGCAGCGTGGCGTCGAAGCGACAGGGGGCCCCGATGGCGACGATCGTGCACAGCCTGACCGACAGCAAGGCCGAGGAGCGCGAATGGGCGCTGCGCTGCGACATGGCGGCGGTGTTCCGCATCGGCGCGCGGCTCGGCTGGAACGAGCATATCGGCAACCACAATTCGCTGATGCTGCCGGACAGCGCGGAGCCGCTGTTCCTGATCAATCCGCGCGGCTACCTGTTCCAGGAACTGCGCGCGAGCGACCTCATCGTCTGCGACCTGGAAGGCCGCGTCGTGCGCGGAAAGGGCGAATTGCGCAAGGTCGCCTTCCACATCCACTGCCGCATCCACCTTGCGAATCCCGCCGCGGCCTGTGTCGTGCACGTTCATCCGCGCTGGCTGACCGCGCTGTCGATGCTGGAGGACGTGGAGTTCCCGCTGTCGCATCACAACTCGCTGCTGCTGAACGACCGCACGGTCTATGACGCTTCGGGCGACGCCCCGGTGCATTCCAACGACGAGGGCGACCGCATCGCCCGGCTGATGGGCGACAAGACCATCATGGTGATGCGCGGCCACGGCGTGACGGTGGTCGGCCCCACCGTGCACGACGCCTTCGACGAAACCTACATGGCCGAGCGCACGACCATGTACCAGATGACCGCCATGCAGACCGGGCGGAAGCTGCACGCCCTGCCGGACTCCGCGCGCCGCAACCACACCGGTGCCTGGGGCGAGAAGCTGGATGCGCGCCTGCACCTCGATGCGTGGCGCCGCGTGCTGGATCGCGAGGAAGCCGACTACGCGACCTAACGCCTAGAGCCCGAACAGCATGCGGCCGGGGATCGCGTCGATCAGGCTGCGCGTATAGGGGCTTTGAGGGTTGGCGAAGACGGCGCCGATCGGGCCGGCTTCCTCGACGATGCCATTGCGCATCACCGCCACCTCGTCACAGAGCTGCGCGGCCACGCGCAGATCATGCGTGATGAACAGGATCGACAGGCCGAGCCGCGCCTGGAGGTCGCGCAGCAATTGCAGCACCTGCGCCTGCACGCTGACGTCCAGCGCGCTGACGGGTTCGTCCGCCACCAGCACCTGCGGTTTCATCGCCAGCGCGCGCGCGATGCCGATACGCTGGCGCTGGCCGCCGGAGAATTCATGCGGGTAGCGATCCACAGATTCGGGATCGAGGCCGACCAGCGCGAACAGGTCGCGCGCGTCCCGCTGGGCCGTGGCAGCCGGCGTTCCCGCCGCGATCGGACCCTGCGCCACCTGCGCGCCGGCCCGCCGACGCGGGTTGAGCGACGCATAGGGGTCCTGGAACACCATCTGCACCATGCTGGCCGCATCGCGCCGGCGGTTGGGCAACGGCGCGCCGCCGATCACCACCTGCCCGCCATCGGCCCCCAGCAGCCCGACCACGCAACGCGCCAGCGTGGACTTGCCCGACCCGCTCTCGCCCACCACCGCGAGCGTGCTGCCGCGCTTCAGCGTGACCGTGACATCATCCAGCGCGCGCACCGGCTTGCGACGTCGGAACAGCCCGCGGGAGACATAGGTCTTGGTCAGGCCGCGCACCTGCAGCACCTCGTCTGCCGACAGCGCGCGCGGCTGCGGCGCATGGAGCCCCGGCACGGCGGCCAGGAGCGCCTTGGTGTAGTCGTGCTGCGGGTTGGTCAGCACCTCGCGCGCCGTGCCTTCCTCGACCACGCGGCCGAGGCGCATGACCGCCACACGATCGGCGATCTCGGCCACCACACCGAAGTCGTGGGTGATGAACATGACCGCCGTGCCGTGGCGCTTCTGCAGGTCCTTGATGAGCGCCAACACCTGCGCCTGGGTGGTGACGTCCAAGGCGGTGGTGGGTTCGTCGCAGACCAGCACCTCGGGTTCCAGCGCCAGCGCCATGGCGATCATCACGCGCTGTCGCTGGCCGCCGGAGAGTTCATGCGGGAAGACGCGCAGCGCGCCTTCGGGGTCGGGCAGGTTCACCTCGCGCAGCGCGGCCAGGGCGCGGCGTTCGGCCTCGCGCGCATCCAGGTGCATGTGGACGCGCCACATCTCGCTGATCTGCGCGCCCACGCTCATCAGAGGGTTCAGCGCGGTCATGGGTTCCTGGAAGACCATGGCGATGCGCCGGCCGCGGATGGCGCGCCAGGCCTCGGGCGACTGCGCGCGCAAATCCTCGCCGGACAGCGCCATGCGTCCGGCGGCTATGGACAGCCCCGGCGCCAGCAGCCCCATCACCGCCGACGCGGTGACCGACTTTCCCGACCCGCTCTCGCCCACCACGCACAGGATCTCCCCTGCCGCGACGGTCAGCGACACATCCTCGATGGCGTTCTCACGGTCCGCTCCGCGCGGCAGGCGGATGGTCAGGTTCTCGACGACCAGGCGGCTCATCGGCCGCTCGCCAGGCGCGGGTTCAGCGCGTCATTCAGCCCCTGCCCCACCAGCGACACACCGAGGATGGTCAGCAGGATCGCGACACCGGGTATGGCCGAGACATACCACTCCGTTCGCAGCACGCTGCGTCCCAACCCGATCAGGTTTCCCCAGGACGGTACGTTCGGGTCGGACAATTGCAGGAAGGCCAGCGCGGATTCCAGCAGGATCGCCACCGCCATCACCACGGATGCATAGACGATCACCGGCGGCAGCGCATTGGGCAGCACCTCCCGCAGGATCAGGTGCGCATCGCCCAGGCCCTGCACGCGGCAGGCCTGCACGAAGTCCCGCGTCCGCAGCGTGAGGAACTCGGCCCGCGTCAGCCGCGCGACCGGCGGCCAGGACACCAGGCCGATCGCGACCGTCACGGTGCCCATGGTGCTGCCGAATACCGCCACCAGAACCAGCAGCAGCAGAAAATTGGGGAGGGTCTGGAACGCCTCGGTCACGCGCATCAGCAGCGTGTCGGTGATGCCGCCGTAGAAGCCGGCCACCGCGCCAATGGCGATGCCGATGACCACCGCGATCGACGTCGCCACCACGCCGATCAGCAGGGATATCCGCGCGCCATGGAACAGCTGTGCGGCGATGTCGCGACCGGAGGGGTCGGTGCCCAACGGGAAGCGCGGATTAGCCCCGGGCCACTGCAGCGGCCGGCCCGCGAGCCCCAGCGGATCCCCTGGATAGAACCAGGTCGCGCCCACCCCCATGACCAGCACTGCCAGCAGGATCGCCGTGCCGATCAGCGCCGCCGGGCTGCGCAGATACGCGGCCAGGGCGCGCATCAGGACTCCGCAGCGATGCGCGGGTCGAGCCGCGCATAGAGGATGTCGACGATGAAGTTGATGCTGATCACCAGCAGCGCCGAGACGAAGACGATGCCGAGCAGCGTATTGAGATCCCGCTGGACCACGCTCTCATAGGCAAGGCGCCCCAGGCCCGGCAGCGAGAAGACGCTCTCCACCACCACCGATCCGCCCAGCATTGTGCCGGCCTGCAGCCCGATCAGCGTGACCATCGGCAGCATGGCGTTGCGCAGCACATGCCGCGCCACGACGCGCGTCTCGGACAATCCCTTGGCCCGCGCCGTGCGCACGAAATCGAGCGACAGCACCTCGAGCATCGACGCCCGCATGATGCGCAGGTAGATCGCGAGGAAGATCAGCCCCAGCGTCAGCGTCGGCAGCACCAGGTGCCGTGCCGTGTCCAGCACCGCCGCGATGCCGGTGTAGGATTGCGTGATGTCGCCGAACCCGCCGGCCGGCAGCCACTGCAGGTACACGCTGAACACGACGATCGCCATCAGCCCGAACCAGAAGGACGGCATCGCGTAGAAGATCAGGCCCAGCGTCGAGATCAGCGTATCCGGCCAGCGATTCACCCGCCGCGCCGCGACCACCCCCAGCACCAGCCCGAAGAAGAAGGCGAAGGACAGCGCCGAGATCATCAGCAGGATGGTGGGCGGCAGGCGCTCCAGGATCACCGTCGCAACCGGCTTGCCGTAGATGGCCGAGAAGCCAAGGTCGAGCGTCAGCAGCCGCAGCATGTAGCGCCCGAGCTGTGCGGCGATGCCCACGTCCAGCCCGTAGAAGCGGCGCAGCTCCTCAGCCAGCGCCGCATCGCCACCACCCATCTGCGCCATCAGCGCATCGACGGTGTCCCCTGGCGCGAGTTGCAGCAGCAGGAACATCCCCGCCAGGATCAGCAGCAGTGTCGGCAGCGATGCCGCCAGACGCCGCAGCGCGAGGCCGAGAACCCTCAAGACGCCAGCCAGGTGTCGTGCCAGGAGGACGACGCCCAGCGCGGATTGTTCCCCGCATTGCGGATGCGCCGGTTGAAGACAGAGACGAAGATCTGCTCGATCGGCATCCACAGAGGGAGTTCGGTCTGCACGGATCGCACGAAGTCCGCGTACAATGCCTTGCGCTTCACCGGATCGACCTCGGTGGCCGCATTGTCGATGATCCCGTCGATGTTCGCGTCGGTCCAGCCCCACTGGTTGGTCCAGGGTGCGCCGCGCGGGCTGCCCGAACGATACCAGACGGTCGTACTGACCGCCGGGTCGGAGCGGTACTGATGCCAGCCCGATGCCAGGTCGAAGTTCCAATCGTTATACACCGTCCGCAGGAAGCCCGCGGCGTCGAGCCGCACGACCTCGACGCGAATTCCCACCTGGCTCAGCGACTGCTGGATGAAGGTGGCCCACAGCGCGATGTCCTCGCCCCACGGCGCGGGGTTCAGCCGCAGGCTGAAGCGCACGCCGCCGGCACCGCGGCGATGCCCAGCCTCGTCCAGCAGACGGTTCGCCGCAGCGACGTCGAAGCCGTATTGCGGCATGGGCGTGGTCGGATAGTAGTCGGTCGAGACAGACGGGATCGGCCCGGTCCCCGGCTTCGCGAAGGGGCCGAGGAAATTCTCGATGAAGAACGGCACGTTCAGCGAATGGGCGATCGCCTTCCGCACGCGGATATCGGCCAGGATCGGGTTGCGGAAGTTGAATTCCAGCGTGTTGGTGCGGACATTGCCCTCGTTGCCGCGCGTGGTGGATTCGAAGCGCGGGTCGCGCCCGAGCCGCTGCATGTCGGCGATCGACAGCGCCGAATACGGGCTGAACAGCAGTTGCCCGGATTCCATCTGCGCTGCCGCCGCCGCACGGTCCCCCACCACGCGCCATACCACGCGATCAAGGTAGGGCATGTTGTTGCGCCAGTAGTTGGGATTGCGCTCGGCGATGATGTGCTGGCCGCGTTCGTACTGCACGAACTTGAACGGCCCGGTGCCGATCGGCGCGGTGTTCGCCGGGTTCTGGCGGATGTCGCCGGTCTCGAAGATATGCTTCGGCGAAACGTAGCCGAGGTCCGGCATCGCGCGCAGGAGCAGCCCCTGCGGCATCGGGCGGGAATAGCGGAACACCGCGGTATGCGCGTCGGGCGTTTCCACCGCTTCCAGGAACTGCTGCAGCGTGGTCCCGTAGTTCAGGATCTTCTTCCACATCTCCATTGCCGTGAACTGCACGTCGGCGGAGGTGAAGGGCTTACCGTCATGCCAGGTCACGCCGCGGCGCAGGCGGAAAGTGTGCGTCAACCCATCCGGCGCGCTCTCCCAGCTCTCGGCCAGCACGCCGACCGGATTGCCTTGCGCGTCGAGATCCAGCAGCGCCTCCTGGATCTTGCCACCCACGATGTACACGCCGGTCGAGGCCTGCAGCGACGGGTTGAGGATGCGCTGCTCGGTCGCGAAATGCACCGTCAGCACGCCGCCGCGGCGCGGCGTCTCCTGCGCCATGGCGCTGGCCGGGATCATCGCGGCGGCGCCGAGCAGGAAGGTCTCGCGGCGGGTCGGTCCGGTCATGCGTGCGTTCTCCTGTCGCGGGATCAGGCTGGTTCGAAGATCACGGCGACGCCGGTGGCGAAGCCGGGCGGGCGTGGCGTGGCGGTGCCGAGCACCATCGCGGCGCCGCCCTCGCGCGGCAGCGCGGCGGCGTCGCACTGCGCGCGGCGCGCGATCACCTCGCGCGGGGCGAAGGCCACCGCGCCGCGGCTCGGCGCCGTCGCCACCACACGGAAGTCGCCATCCTGCACGGCGACCGCGTCGATCGCCGCGGCCAGGGCAGCCGCGCTGCCGGCAGGATCATCGCTCGCAACCAGCACGCGCAGGATGCGCGTCGCGCCATTCGCATGTGTCTGCAGCGACGGCACCCACACCGCATCGCGCGTGTGATGCTGGCAGGCGAAGATGCCGAGGCCACCGACACGCGCCGTGACGGGCCAGCGGAACACGCTGAACCGCGCCTCGGTCTCGCGACCATCGGGCAGCGGTACGGGGCGGCTGAAATGCACCGGCCCCACCGCATCGACGCCGCGCGCGCGCAACGCCTCCGCGCCGGCGCCCGCATCCGTGGTCGTGAAGGCCGCGCGATCCAGCCCTTCGCGCGCATCAACGAAATCGCGCAGCGCCTGGTTGTGCGGCGTGGGCGTCACCACACCGAGCAGCTCAAGGTAATCCTCCCCGAACATCATCGTATAGTTGGCGCTGCCGATATGCGCGCTGTGCAGCCCGCGCGGCGAGAGCGTGAAGCCCAGCGCCGCCCATTCCGCCGCCGCGGCATCAAGGTCGCGGACGGCAACGACGAGGTGATCGAGCCCGGTCAGGGTCGGCAGCATGCTCGTCTCCCAGTGCTGCCGGGATACTAGGCACTCCCCGTGATGCACCGCAACACGGCGGGGTTCAGTGCAGCTTGACGCGCGGCTCGGTCCGCCGCGTCAGGCTGCGCGCCAGGCTCGACAGCGCGGTCTTGACGGTGCCGTGCAACGCACGCTCGTGCATCTTGTAGAGCGAACGGTACATCAGCCGGGCGAACAGCCCTTCCACCCACATGCTCTTGCCCGCGAGGAAGCCCATCAGGCTGCCTACAGTAGAATACTCGCCGAGCGAGACCAGCGATCCGAAATCGCGATAGACGAAGGGCTTCAGCGGCTCGCCGGCCAGGCGTCGGCGAATCTGCGCCAGCATATGCGACGCCTGCTGGTGCGCCGCCTGCGCGCGCGGCGGCACCGGACGTTCCTGACCGGGCATCACGCACCACGCGCAGTCGCCGATCGCGAAGACGTCGGGGTCGCGCGTGGTCTGCAGCGTCGGCAGCACCACAAGCTGGTTGCTGCGACTGGTCTCGAGCCCCGCAAGGTCGCGCAGCACCTCCGGTCCCTTCACCCCCGCCGCCCAGACGACCAGCTGGCTCTCGATGACGCGTCCGTCCTTGAGCTCGACGCCATCGGCGGTGACGCGCGTGACCGCGACGCCCGTGCTGACCGCGACGCCCAGGCCCTCGAGCAGCCCCTTCGCCGCCTCCGAGATGCGCTCCGGCAGGCCCGGCAGGATGCGCGGCGCGGCCTCCACCAGGGTGATGCGGATGTCCTTCTCCGCGTCGATGCGGTCGAGCCCATAGGCGACCACCGCGCGTGCCGAGTGGTGCAGTTCGGCCGCCAGCTCCGTGCCCGTCGCGCCGGCGCCGATGATCACCACATGCAATTGCCCCGGCTGGACCGGCTCCTCCTGAGCATGGGCGCGGATGCAGGCATTCACCAGGCGGCGGTTGAAGCGCACGGCCTGTTGCGGCGTCTCGAGCGCGATCGCGTGTTCGCGCACGCCGGGCGTGCCGAAGTCGTTCGTCGTGCTGCCGATCGCCACCACGAGCGTGTCATAGGGCACCGCGCTGCCCTGGGTGATGGCGCGGCCCTCGTCGTCCTGGGTCGGGCCGAGCATCACGGTCTTCGCCGCGCGGTCGAGGCCGACCATCTCCCCGTAGCGATAGCGGAAGTTGTGCCAATGCGCCTGGGCGAGGTAGTCGAGCTCGTGCTCGTCCACATCCATGCTGCCGGCCGCGACCTCGTGCAGCAGGGGCTTCCACAGATGGCCGCGGCTGCGGTCCACCAGCGTGACGCTCGCCTCGCCGCGCTTGCCGAAGCGGTCACCAAGCCGGGTCGCGAGTTCGAGCCCCGCCGCGCCGCCGCCCACGACGACGATCCGGTGGGGCGCTGTACCGCGGGCAGCATCGGGCATGGCGGGGAGACTCCTGACGCGCCGAGCATGGCGGCGCGCCGGCCCGGTCACAAGCATGCCCTGCAGGAGCTATGCCAGGAAGGCGCCGCCATTCACATGGAGGGTCTGGCCGGTCACGTAGCCGCCCTCCGGCCCGGCCAGAAGGCGCACGACGGATGCGATTTCGTCGATGGTCGCCTTGCGGCGCATCGGGATTCCGGCCTCGCGCCCCAGGCCTTGCGGCATGGCGCCGGCGCTGGCACCGCGGGCCGTGTCCACGGCGCCAGGGGCGACGCAATTGGCCCGGATGCCCTGCGGCGCGAACTCCACCGCGATGGCGCGCATCAGCCCCTCCAGCCCCGCCTTTGAGGCCGAGACATGGGCGCGGTTCGGCGTACCCACATGCGTCGAGATGCCCGACAGCGCCACAATCGACCCTCCGCCGCGTGCGACCATGCCGGGCAGCACCGCGCGGGTCAGGATGAAGGCGCCGTCGAGCGCGACTGACAGGATCTCGCGCCATTCCTCGAGCGACATCTCGAGATACGGCGTCTGCCGGCGCAGCCCGGCGTTGCACACCAGGATGTCGACCGGCCCGGCCTGGCCGACCATGCGCGCCACCGCCTCGGGATCCGCCACGTCGGCGAGCATCGCCTCGGCGCTGCCGCCAGCCGCGCGGATCTCGGCCGCCACCGCTTCGATTGCGGCGGAATCCGACCGGCCATTCACCAGCACCCGGGCGCCGTCGCGTGCCAGGCCCAGTGCGATCGCGCGACCGATGTTCTTCCCCGCGCCGGTCACCAGCGCAACCTTGCCTGCGAGCGTCCCGCCCATGCGCGATCCCCCATCCGATGGAAGGCGCGGCGATAGCACGCGCGGCAGCGCGCCCCAAAGGGGGGGGCGTCAGTGGAAGTAGCGCCCGGCGTCGATCACCACGGTCTGGCCGGTCATGGTCTCGGTGCGGCACATGGTCACCACCATCTCGGCGCAATCATCCTTGTCGGCCGCCTTCTTCAGCAGCGATGTCGCGGCCGACCGCTCGACCTGCTCGGGGCGCAGGTTGGCGGTGGCGCGCGTGCCCTCCAGCAGGCCGGGGGCCACGCAGTTCACCAGCGTCTCGGGCGCCAGCGCCACCGCCATGCATTTCGTCAAGTGGATCAGCCCCGCCTTCGACACGGCATAAGCGATGGATGACCCGGTCGGACCCAACCCGGCGACGGAGGCGATGTTCACGATCCGCCCGCGCCCCTGCGCCTTCATCACCGGCGCCACCGCCTTGGTCAGCCGCATCGGGCCGGTGAGGTTCACCGCCATGATCTTCTCCCACACCTCCTCGGTCAGGCTGTCGAGGTCCGGGAAAGGGATCGCCTTGTTGTAGGCGGCATCGTTCACCAGGATATCCAGCCGCCCGAAGCGCGCCGTGACATCCGCCACCAGCTTCGTCACCGCCGCGCCATCGGTGATGTCGCAGCCGAAGGCCGCGGCCTGCACCTGGTGGCGCGCGGCGATCTCACGCGCGACGCCCTCGGCCTGGTCGCGGCTCTGCGCGTACATCACCGCCAGGTGCACGCCCTCGCGCGCCAGCACGTGGCAGATGCGCTGGCCAAGCCCGCCATTGCCCCCGGTTACGAGCGCGACCGCTCCCCTCAGTTCCATGCCCCTGCCTCCCTGTGCCGGCGCCACAGTGGCGCGCGCGGTGCGGCGAGGGCAAGCCAGGCCCCTCGACCGCGCGCGCGGCACGGGCTAAGCGCCGGGCCATGATCCGTCTTGATTCCATCAGCAAGCAGAACGGCCGCCAGCTGCTGTTCATCGAGGCCTCGGCCGCCCTGCAGAAGGGCGAGAAGACCGGCCTGGTCGGCCCGAACGGCGCGGGCAAGACCACGCTGTTCCGCATGATCACCGGCCAGGAACCCCCGGACGAGGGCCTGGTCATCATGGAACGCGGCGTCACCATCGGCTTCTTCAGCCAGGATGTCGGCGAGATGGCCGGCCGGTCGGCGGTGGCCGAGGTGATGGACGGCGCCGGCGATGTCAGCACCGTCGCGGCCGAACTCCGCGACCTCGAGGCCGCGATGGCCGACCCCGCCCGCGCCGACGACCTCGACAGCCTGATCGAGCGCTTCGGCGAAGTGCAGGCCCGCTTCGACGAGCTCGGCGGCTATGCGCTGGAGGGCCGCGCGCGGGAGGTGCTGGACGGCCTCGGCTTCAGCCAGGAGATGATGGACGGCGATGTCGGAAAGCTCTCCGGCGGGTGGAAGATGCGCGTGGCGCTCGCCCGCATCCTGCTCATGCGTCCGGACGTCATGCTGCTGGACGAACCGAGCAACCACCTGGATCTCGAAAGCCTGATCTGGCTCGAGCAGTTCCTCGCGGGCTACGAGGGCGCGCTGCTGATGACCTCGCACGACCGCGAGTTCATGAACCGCGTGGTCAACCGCATCATCGAGATCGATGGCGGCAGCCTGACCACCTATGCCGGCGACTACGCCTTCTACGAACAGCAGCGCGCGATGATGGAGAAGCAGCAGCAGGCGCAGTTCGAACGCCAGCAGGCGATGCTCGCCAAGGAGATCAAGTTCATCGAGCGCTTCAAGGCGCGCGCCTCGCACGCCGCGCAGGTGCAGTCGCGCGTCAAGAAGCTCGAGAAGATCGACCGCGTGGAACCGCCGCGCCGCCGCCAGTCCGTCGCCTTCGACTTCCTGCCGGCGCCGCGGTCTGGCGACGACGTGGTCAATCTGCGCCGCGTCCACAAGCGCTACGGCAGCCGCGTGATCTACGACGGCTTCGACCTGCTGGTGCGCCGGCGCGAACGCTGCTGCGTGCTCGGCACCAACGGCGCGGGAAAGTCCACGCTGCTGAAGCTGGTGGCGGGTGCGACCGAACCCGATGACGGCAGCGTGTCGATCGGCGCCAGCGTGAAGATGGGCTATTTCGCGCAGCACGCGATGGAGCTGATCGATGGCGACCACACCGTGTTCGAAGCGCTGGAACACGCCTTCCCGCGCGCCGGCCAGGGGTCGCTGCGCGCGCTCGCCGGCTGCTTCGGCTTCCCTGGCGACGATGTGGAAAAGCGCTGCCGCGTGCTTTCGGGCGGGGAGAAGGCGCGCCTGGTCATGGCGCAGATGCTCTATGATCCGCCGAACTTCCTGGTGCTGGACGAACCGACCAATCACCTGGACATGGCGACCAAGGAAATGCTGATCGACGCGCTACGCGACTACGAGGGCACCATGCTGTTCGTCTCGCACGACCGGCACTTCCTGGCCGCGTTGTCGAACCGCGTGATCGAACTGACGCCCGAGGGCGTGCATCACTACGATGGCGGCTACGGCGAATATGTCGCGCGTACGGGGCACGAGGCGCCGGGCCTGCGTAGCTGACCCTCGCGGGTCGGGCACCCGGCGCGTCCGAGGTACGCGGACCGTCGGTGCACCGATCGCGCGCAACTCAGATCGCGAATGATCCGACCGCGGGCGCTGTGTCGCCGCGGCCGCCGTCGCGGGCCAGGACCAGCGTGTCCCGGCCCGCGAACCGCCGCTACGGCATCGCGACGTCGATGCCCTGGTAGAAGTAGTTCTGCGCGCGGATCTGGTCGTCCGTCAGCCGCTGCCCGGCGGGAATGACCAGCTGCCCGTCCTGGCGCGTGATCGGCCCTTCGAAGGGCTGCAGCGTGCCGGCGGCGAGCGCGTCGCGGATGCGCGTGGCCTCCGAAACTTCCTCCGGCGACATGTTGGTGAACGGCGCCAGGCGGAACATGCCCGACCCCAGCCCGCCCCAGGTATCGGCCGGGCGCCATGTGCCGTCGATCACCGCGCGCGCGCGATCGACATAATAGTCGCCCCAGTTGTTCACGCTGCTGGTCAGGTGCGCGCGCGGCGCGAAGCGCGTCATGTCAGAGGCCTGGCCGAAGCCGAAGACGCCGCGCTCATTGGCAAGTTGCAGCGGTGCGGGGCTGTCGGTGTGCTGGCAGATCACGTCGCAGCCCTGGTCGACCAGCGCGCGGGCGGCATCGGCCTCGCGGCCCGGGTTGAACCAGGCACCGGCCCAGATCACGCGCACGCGCATCGCCGGATCGACGCTCCAGGCGCCCCGCATCACGGTGTTGATGGCGTGGATCACCTCCGGCACCGGGAAGGACGCGATGTAGCCGATGGTCTTGCTGCGCGACTTGCGCGCGGCGATCACGCCCTGGACGTAGCGGCCTTCGTAGAAGCGCGCGTTGTAGATCGCGACATTGGGGGTGGTGCTGGTGCCAGTCGCGCTCTCGAACATCACGTTGGGCAGCTGCTGCGCCACGCGCAGCGTCGGCTGGAAGTACGAAAAGCTGGTGGTGAAGATCAGCCGCGACCCGGTGCGCGCCAGCTGCGTCGCGACACGGTCGAAGTCGGGGGGGGCCACGCTTTCCACCTGTGTGGCGGTCACGCGGTTGCCCAGCACCTCAAGCATCCGCCGGCGCCCCTGGTCATGCATGGTCGACCAGCCGAAATCGCCCACCGGGCCGATCAGGATGAAGCCGACATTGAGCGGCGCCTGCGCCTGGGCGGCGCCGGGCAGCGCGGCGCTGCCGGCAAGCGCACCGGCGCCGGCGATCAGGGTGCGGCGGGACAGCGTCATGGAACGGGGCCTCCTTGGCGGGTCTGGGCGTGGTCGCGGCGGCGTGATAGCGCAACATGGACAAAAAGCCATGTCGTGATTCGCCGCCCAGCAAGCGCCGTACCGGGTCAGCAAACACCATACCGCGCCCGCCTCAGCGGTCCGCCACGAAGGGGACGCCGAGCGATTGCGGCCCCGCCGCCCCCCCGCCCGCGCCGGCGCGGCGGATGCGCATGATCAGCACCAGCACCACGATGGTGATCAGGTAGGGCAGCGCCGCCAGCAGCTGCGGCGCCACCGGCACGCCGGCCGATTGCGCGTGCAGCTGCAGGATGGTCACACCGCCGAACAAATAGGCACCCACCGCCGCCCGCCACGGCAGCCAGGACGCGAAGACCACGATCGCCAGCGCGATCCAGCCGCGCCCCGCCGTCATGCCCGAGGTCCAGAACGGCGTGTAGACCAGCGACAGATAGGCCCCCGCGAGCCCCGCACAGGCGCCGCCGAACAGCACCGCCAGAAGCCGGATGCGCAGCACCGGATAGCCCAGCGCATGGGCCGAGGCGTGGTTCTCCCCGCAGGCGCGCAGCACCAGCCCGGCACGGCTGCGCGCCAGGAACCACGCCACCCCCGCCACCAGCGCGAAGGATGCGTAGACGAAGGGGTCCTGGCGAAACAGGATCGGCCCCAGGAACGGGATCTCGGACAGGAACGGCAGCTCGACCTTGCCGATACCCGGTCGCTGCACGCCCACGAAGGGCGCGCCGATCACCCCCGACAGGCCGAGCCCGAAGATCGCCAGCGCGAGGCCCGCCGCCACCTGGTTGGCGGCAAGCCCGAGCGTCAGCGCCGCGAACACCAGCGCCATCGCCATCCCGGCCCCGATCGCCGCCAACACGCCAAGCCCGCTCGACCCCGTGACCACCGCGGCCGCGATGCCCGCCGCAGCACCCATGATCATCATGCCCTCGACGCCGAGGTTCAGCACCCCGGCGCGTTCGACCACCAGTTCGCCCACCGCAGCGATCAGCAGCGGCGTGGAGGCGGTGATGACGGTCAGGATGATGGCTTCGAACAGCGTCATGCCAGCAGGCTCCGCACCAGTCGCACGCGGTAGAGCAGCAGCGCGTCGCAGGCCAGCACGTAGAACAGCAGCAGTCCCTGAAGCACGCGCGTCACATCGAGCGGCAGGCGCAGCATGATCTGCGCGTTCTCGCCGCCGATGAACGTCACCGCCAGGAACACGCCCGCCACCAGGCACCCCACCGGGTTCAGCCGGCCGAGGAAGGCGACGATGATGGCGGTGAAGCCATAGCCTGGGGAGATATTGGGCTGCAGTTGCCGCACCGTGCCCGAGGCCTCCAGCACGCCGGCAAGCCCCGCCAACGCGCCCGATATGGCAAACACCGTCCAGGTCAGTCGTGCCGCGCTGAAGCCGGCGAAGCGCGCGGCGCGGGGCGCCTGGCCCACCAGCGTGATCTCGAAGCCCTTGAGCGTCCGCCCGAGCAGGATCGCTGCCAGCGCCACCACCAGCAACATGATCGGCGTGCCGATGTTCAGCCGCCCCTCGCCGAACAGCAGGGGCGCCGTCGCCTCCCGCGCGAAGACGACGGTCTGCGGCATGTTGAAGCCGGCGGGGTCGCGCCACGGCCCGCGCACCAGCCAATCCAGCAGCAGTTCCGCGACATAGACCAGCATGAGGCTGGTCAGGATCTCGTTGGCGCCGAAGCGGGTCTTGAGCAGCGCCGGCACCAGCGCGAACAGCGCACCACCGGCCGCACCCGCCATCAGCATGGATGGCATCAGCCAGGCGCCCGTGGGCGCGCCATGCGTCGCCACCGCCAGCCAGCTCCCGGCCATGGCGCCCATCAGGAACTGCCCCTCGGCGCCGATGTTCCAGTTGCCGGAGCGGTAGCACAGCGCGAGGCCCACCGAGATCAGCACCAGCGGCGTCGCCTTCACCGCGACTTCCTGCAGGCCCCAGGCATCCGACAGCGGCATCACGAAATACACGTGCAGCGCGTGCAGCGGGTCGTGGCCGAGCGCCGCGAAGACCACCACCGCCGAGACCATCATCAGCGCCACCGCGAGCAGCGGGGAAGCGACCTGCAACGCAACCGGCGTGCTCTCGCGCCGTTCCAGGACCAGCCTCATGCAGCGGCCTCGGCGAGGGCGCCGGCGCCGCCCATCAGCAGGCCGATCGCCTCGCGCGTCAGCCCCGCCACCGGCGGCGCGGCGGACAGGCGGCCCTGGAAGATCACCGCGATGCGGTCCGCGATCTCGATCAGCTCATCGAGATCCTGGCTGATCACCAGCACCGCCGCACCGCCGCGCGCCTGGTCGACCAGCGCCTGGCGGATCAGCGCCGCCGCGCCCGCATCCACACCCCAGGTCGGCTGTGCCACCACGAGCAGGGAGGGCCGGCGCAGGATTTCGCGCCCGACCACGAATTTCTGCAGGTTGCCGCCCGATAGGGCGCGCGCCTGCGGGTCCCGCGTGCCCTTGCGGACATCGAAGGCAGAGGTCACCGCATCGACCCAGCCGAGCATCCGGACACGGTCCAGGATCCCGCCGCGCACGAAGCCGTTCGTCGCATGGCCGGCGACCAGCGCATTGTCGGACAGGCGCAGCTGCGGCGCCGTCGCATGGCCGAGCCGTTCCTCCGGCACGAAGGCGGCGCCACGGCGGCGGCGGTCGTTGATGCCCTCGCGCCCGACCGCAACGCCATCAATCGCGACGATGTCGGCGCGCGCCGCCGGCACCTCGCCCGACAGCGCGGCGAACAATTCATCCTGCCCATTGCCGGCCACCCCGGCGATGCCGAGGATCTCGCCCTGCGCCACCTCGAACGAGACGCCACGCAGCCGCGTCCCGTGCGGGTCGGGCGGCGCGAGGTCGAGGTTGCGCACAGCCAAGCGCACCGGCCCCGCCTGGCCGGTCCCGCCGGCGCGCAGCGTTGCCACGTCGGCGCCCACCATCATCCGCGCCAGGCTGGCCGCGGTCTCGGCACGCGGGTCGCAGCGCGCGACAACCTTTCCGTGGCGCAGGATCGTGGCCGCCTCGCACAGGCGCCGCACTTCCTCGAGCTTGTGCGAGATGTACAGCACGGCGCGCCCCTCCGACCGGATGCGCGCCAGCGTGGCGAAGAGCCCCTCGGCCTCCTGCGGCGTCAGCACCGAGGTGGGCTCGTCGAGAATGAGCAACTTCGGGTCCTGCATGAGGCAGCGCACGATCTCGATGCGCTGGCGCTCGCCGACCGACAGGCGCCAGACCTCGCGGTCGGGCTCGAGCGGCAGGCCGTAGGCGCGCGAGACCTCGGCCAGCCGTGCGGCCACGCGCGACACTGGCTCGGCGCGGTCGAGCGCGACGGCGACGTTCTCGGCCACCGTCATGTTGTCGAACAGCGAGAAGTGCTGAAACACCATGCCGATGCCGAGCGCGCGCGCGGCGCGCGGGCTGGGCAGCACCACCGGCCTGCCCTGCCAGAGCACCCGCCCCTCGTTGGGCTGCAGCAGGCCGTACAGGATCTTCACGAGGGTCGACTTGCCCGCGCCGTTCTCGCCGAGCAGCGCATGCGCCTCGCCAGGCAGGACGGTCAGGTCGACATGGTCGTTCGCCCGCAGCGCGCCGAAGCGCCTGACGATCTGCTCGGCCTGCATGAGGGGCGGGCTGTCGGGCATGGGCGGGTTTGCCGGGGAAGGACGCGGCGGGTCCTAACGGAAATGTCATGTGGTGGGAAGTGGTGTTTGCGGGCGCCGTGGCCGGGCCGATCCGCCGCCAGGTCGCCCCGGGTGCAGGCCGGATGTCTGGCAGGCGCTTTACCCGGCAGGGCTCGACCCTACATCCGATCTGGTGGGTGTTCGCGCCCGCTCCGCTGCGGCATCCGGGCACCGCAGGGGTTCGACAGGAGAGACCACGATGACCGAAGGGCAGACCGCGCGCCGCACCCTCCTCACGGCGGCGGCCATGACGATCGCCGGCGGCGTTGCGGCGCCGCTGCGGGCCCAGGGCCTCGCGCCGACGCCGACGATGCGCGGCGGCGCCAACAACTATCTGGCCGGCGCCCCGATCGTGCAGCGCATCGGCGGTGGCGGCTTCTGGATGACCGGTACGGTCCGGCGCGCCGGCGACGGCGCACCGCTGCCGCGCATCCGGATCCAGGTCTGGGCGCATACGACCGAAGGGCACGAGCGCGACCCGCATAGCCACGGCGCGACACTTACCGACGCGAACGGCGTGTTTCGGATCGAGATGCCGCAGATCGTGCCGGCCTTCGGCCAGGCGCACGGGCATCTCGCCTATGACCCGGCGCATGACCCGAACGGCTTCGAGACCGTGTTCCTCCGGCCGGTGATGCGCAGCGCCCGCGACACGAGCCTGAACGTCGATTTCGTCCTGCGGCGGGCGTGACCGGCACGACGCCTTGCGCGCGGTCCTGATCTGGCTGGCGGTGGCGGCGGCGCTCGGCGTGCCGGTCGTCGCCGCGGCCTCGAGCCCGCTGCTCGCCTGGCGTGATGCCGTCTATGTCGCCGCCGGGCTCGCTGGGGTGGTGGCCTTCGGGCTTTTGCTGCTGCAGCCCCTGCTCGCCGGCGGATACCTGCCCGGCGTGCGGATGCGGATCGGACGGCGGGTGCATGCGTGGGTGGGCGCGGGCATCGTGTTGGCGGTGGTGGTCCATGTCGCGGCCCTGTGGCTGACCAGCCCGCCGGACGTGATTGATGCCCTGCTGCTGCGATCACCGACGCCGTTCTCGGCCTGGGGCGTTGTCGCGATGTGGGCGGTCTTCGCGACGGGCCTGCTCGCGGTGCTGCGCGGGCGGCTGCGGCTAAGGCTGATCGTCTGGCGCCTGTGCCACATGGCGCTTGCGCTGGTCATCGTGGTCGGGACCGTGGTGCACGCGCTGCTGATCGATGGGACGATGGAGATCGTGTCGAAGCTCGCGCTGTCCACACTGGTGGTGGCCGCCGGCGTGAAGGTCGTGCTCGATCTGCGGCTGCTGGCGGGGCTTCATCGCCTGGCGCGCCGGGACGGCCGCGCTGGTGGATCACGATCGGATGAACTCGTCTGATCGAGCGAAGGCGGTCGAACACGCGAGGCCCTGGAGGCAGTGCGCCGCGGCTCAGCCGGTCTTCAGGCAGGGGCGTGGGCGAATGGGGCGCCGTTCGTTCGCCGCTTGCATCACGGCCTCGCGGACGCCTCGGGTTTCCACACGGGCATGTCTCAGTCGCGCGGCGTCTGCCGATCATGCCGCGATGCTTCGAGCAGGCGCAGCGCCTTCCGCGAGACCTTGCCGGAGGTGGTTTCAGGCAGTTCCTGCAGCAATTCGATGATGCGCGGCACCTTGTATCCGCCGAGGCGCTGTCGGACATGCGCCTGCAAGGCCTCGATGAGCGCGTCCGTACCGGCCTCGCCGGGACGCAGCCGGATGAAGGCCTTCACGATCTGCCCGCGCGCCGGATCAGGCAGGCCGATGACGCCGCAATCCGCGACGGCCGGGTGACTGGCCAGGCAATCCTCGATTTCGGCAGGGCCGATGCGGAAACCGGCGCTCTTGATCAGGTCGTCCGTGCGGCCCCGATAGAAGAAGTAGCCCTCCGCGTCCCGCATCGCGAGGTCGCCGGTGCGCACCCAGGGGCCGAGCCGCATGGCCTGCGTCAGCGCGGGCTGCCCCCAATAGCCGAGGAAGAGTGTCGCGCAGGCCTCGGACGTGACGATCTCCCCGACCTCGCCATCCGGCACCGGCGCGCCGGCCTCGTCCACCAGCAGCGCACGATGCCCGGGCAGTTCGAACCCCATGGAGCCGGGCCGGGGCGCGCGCAGCCGTGTGCAATTGCCGATCATGTGGTTCACCTCGGTCAGCCCGTAGCCCTCGTTGCAGGCGACGCCGAGTTCCTCGGTCAGCCACCGAAGCGTGGCCCCCGGCAGCGGTTCGCCACCGGTCCAGACGGTGCGCAGCCGGAGGCCCGGCCAATGGCGCCGGGGCTGTTCGACCTGCGCCAGGCGCTTGAGGGCCGTCGGTGTCATGAAGCTGTGGGTGACGCCGTGGCGCCGCATGAACTCATAGGCCCATTCGGCACTGAAGCGATGCTGGCTGGCCACGATGGTGTGGCCATGGAACCAGGCCGGCAGCACCGTGTCGTTCCAGCCACCGACCCAGGCCCAGTCGGCCGGCGTCCAGAACACCAGACCGGGTTCGTCCATCTCCAGATTGTAGAAAAGCGAGGTGGACACGTTGTAGGCCCACAACACCCGATGCGCGTGCAGCACCCCTTTCGGCAGTCCGGTCGAGCCGGAACTGTAGATCAGCAGCGCAGGATCTTCCGCCCGCGTAGCAACGGGGACGAAGCCCCCGGTGGACCCAAGCCCGGCCCAAGGCAATTCGCCGGCCTCCGGATCGCCCGTCACCACGACATGGCGCAGGGCCGGGCAGGTCCCGATCTGCGGCTTCAGCGGCGCCCAGACGCGCTGCTCCGTCAGCAGGATGCCCGCCCCGGAATCGCGAAGGATGTGGCCGACCGTCTCGGGACCATACAGCTGGGAGACCGTGACCACGATGCCGCCCAGATAGTAGATGGCGAGATGGCCGATCGCGGCTTCGATGGATTGTCCCAGATGCAGGGCGATGCGGTCGCCGGGCCGCGCGCCCAACGCAGCCAGACCGGCCGCGAAGGCGCGTGCCTGGCTGTCCAGCTCAGCATACGACAGGGTGGTGACGCTGCCATCTTCGGCCTCGCAGACCAGCGCCGTCCGGCGCGCGGCAGCGCCGTTGGCGTGGCGGCCGACGGTATCCGCGGCGATGTTGGCCAGGGGCGGGATGACGATGCGCATTGCGCCGGTCGCCGGATCGGGTGCCAGGTTCAGCGTCGCCAGCAGCGCGGCAGGGTCTGGAGTTTCACCACTCACGTACGCACATCCCCGCCAGCGCATGGAAATGTCTTCATCCGGAAACCCTATCGGGCATGAGCGGTAAGATTGAAACGGCCTTCGCGCCACCGATCGGCACGGTCGGCGGAGCAGCGATGTTCGACCACGGCGCCTGGGATGCGTTGCTGGCCACGCATGTGTCGATCCCTGCCATCGGACCGACCCGGGTCGCCTATGGCGCCTTTCCCGCGGCCGATCGCGGCGTACTTGCCGACTACCTGGCACGCCTGCAACGGCAGGGTATCGCGGGGCTTGGCTGGGCCGAGCAGTTCGCCTTCTGGATCAACCTGTACAACGCGCAGACCGTGGCCGTTGTTCTCGATCACTACCCGGTGGCCTCCATTCGCGACATTGCGCTGGGCGGGAGCCTGCGTGCCGTGGTTTCGGGCGGCCCCTGGCAGGCGAAGCTGATGACGGTCACCGGCGTACGGCTGTCACTCGACGACATCGAGCACGCGATCCTGCGCCGGATGTACCGCGACCCGCGGCTGCACTACGCGATCAACTGTGCCTCGCTCGGCTGCCCGAGCCTGCGTCGATCGGCCTTCACGGGTGCCAATCTCGAAGCGCAGCTCCAGGCCTCGGCGCGGGAGTTCATCAATAGCCCGCACGGCGTGCGGTTCGACGCCGACCGGCTCGTCCTCTCCGGCATCTTCGACTGGTACCGCAAGGATTTCGGCGGCACCGATCGAGCGGTGATCGAGCATTTGGCGAGCCATGCCGAAGCACCGCTTCGCGAACGGCTCCTCGGCGCGGACTGCGCGGCCGGCCACCAGTACGACTGGGCGCTGAACGACGTCCTGTGATGTTCCCGCGTAACCTCGTCCCCCTCCGCAGCGAAGGGCCCGAGACCTTCAAGGAGCGACCATGCGCCGCCGCCCCCTGCTCGCGACCCTTGCTGCCGCGCTGGCGCACCCCACGCTCGCGCAGCCGGCGGCGGCGCGCACGCTGCGCTTCATCCCGATCGCCGACCTGGGGCCGATCGACCCGATCGTCACCACCACCTACATCACGCGCAACCATGCCTATCTCGTGTGGGACACGCTCTACGGGCTGGATGCTCGGTACCGGCCGCAGCCGCAGATGGCCGCCGGCCATACCGTGGAACAGGACGGCCGGCTGGTGCGCATCACCTTGCGTCCGGACCTGGTCTTCCACGACGGCACGCAGGTGCGCGCACGCGACGCCGTGGCCAGCATCCGCCGCTGGAGCACGCGCGACGGACTCGGCCAGACCCTCTTGGCCGAGACGGACGCGCTCTCCGCACCCGACGACGCGACCATCCAGTTCCGGCTGAAGCGACCTTTCCCGCTGTTGTTCGATGCGCTGGCCAAGACGTCGCCGCCGGTCTGCTTCATCATGCCCGAGCGCCTGGCGCAGACGGATCCTGCGGTCCCGGTTCGCGAGGCGATCGGCAGCGGCCCCTACCGTTTCCTGGCCGACGAACGAGTCTCCGGCGCGCGCGTCGCCTATGCCCGGTTCGATGGCTACCGCCCGCGCGAGGATGGCACGCCGAGCGGCACGGCCGGCCCCAAGCGCGCCTGGTTCGATCGGGTGGAATGGAGCGTCATTCCCGATGCCTCGACAGCTGCGGCCGCGTTGCAGAACAACGAGGCGGATTGGTGGGAATTCCCCACGCCGGATCTTCTGCCGCTGCTGCGCCGCCGGCCCGAGCTCGCGATTGAGAACCCGGATCCCGCGGGCTTTCTGGGCGTCCTGCGGTTCAACCAGCTGCACGCGCCGTTCAATGACCCGGCGATGCGTCGCGCGCTGCTGCCGGCGGTGGGCCAGCCCGACTTCATGCAGGCCGTGGCGGGAACGGCGCCGGGGGCATGGACTGAGGGCGTGGGCTTCTTCCCGCCCGGTTCGCCGTCGGCGAGCGATGCCGGCATGGCGGCGTTGTTGGGGCCCCGCGATCCGCGCGCCGCGCGTGCGGCTTTGGCCGGGGTGCCGGTGACGGTCATCGGCCCGACCGATTATCCGAATGTGCAGGCGCTGACCGAGGTCGGCGCCGATCTGCTGCGGCGGGCTGGCGCGCGGGTGGACTACGCGCCCTCCGACTGGGCGACGGTGGTGCAGCGCCGTGCGAATCGCGGCGCACCCGCGCAGGGCGGCTGGAACATGCTGTTCACCTTCTTCTCGGGCGTCGATTTCCTGAACCCCGCCGTGCATCTGATGCTGCGCGGGAATGGCGCAGCCGCTTGGCCCGGCTGGCCGACGGCGCCGCGCGTGGAAGCACTGCGTGCCGCGTGGATGCAGGCCGAGACGGCAGCTCAGCCGCAGCTTGCCCGCGAGGCCCAGGAGGCCGCCTTCGAGGAGCTTCCCTATATCCCGCTCGGGCAGTTCTTCCAGCCGACGGCATTTCGGCGCGAGTTGAGCGGCATGCTGCAGGGGCCAACGGTGTTCTGGAACATCCAGCGTCGCGGCGGGTGATGGGCGGGGGCTGCGGTTTCGGTGCGGGTCGCGTTAGCAGTGCGATCGAGAGCGTCGCCGGCAACAGACGACGTTAGAGGCGCGATGCTCCGTCGTCTCTGCTCCGGGCCGGTCAAAAGGATTGCCCCGGACAGCACACGGAAACCGACGCTCAGCAGGGCGTTCGGTCAGGCGGAGAGCACGGCTCGTATGGGAACTGGCGGACAGGGAGGGATTCGAACCCTCGATACGCTTTTGACGTATACGCACTTTCCAGGCGCGCGCCTTCGACCGCTCGGCCACCTGTCCGGAGGGCGCGGAACATAGTCAGGGCCCGGCCGCCGCGCAACCCGCGGCCAGGCCCCAGCACTCATCAATCCGCGAACTGACCAGCCGCCTGGATCAGCGGCCGCCACTTCGCGATGTCCGCCTGCCAGAATTCGCGATGCGCCTGCGGGGTCGCGCGCGCCACCGGCACCGGCGCGGTGCCCAGGTCGGCGAAGCGACGCGCGATTCCCTCATCCTGCAGCGCCTTCACAAGCGCCTGGTTCAGCCGTGCGACGATCGGCGCCGGCGTGGCGCGTGGCGCGTACAGCCCGTGCCACACGCTCACCTCGAAGCCCGGCAGGCCCGCCTGCGCGGCGGTCGGCAGGTCCGGCAGCGCGCCGATCCGCTCAGGTGTCGTCACCGCGAAGGCACGCACCGTGCCGGCGCGGATCTGCTCGGTCGTGTTCGTGGTCTGGTCGCACATCAGGTCGACCGTGCCGGCCACGATGTCGTTCATCGCCGGGCCCGTGCCGCGGTAGGGCACGGTGGTCATGCGCGTATCCACGGCCTTCATCAGAAGCAGCCCGCACAGGTGGCTGGCGGCGCCGATCCCGGCATTGGCGTAGTTCAGCGCCTCGCCCCGCTGGCGGATCAGCGCCACAAGCTCGGCCAAGTTGGTCGCCTCGATGTTGCGGCGCGCGATCAGCGTCATCGGCACCTCAGTCACGAGGCCGATCGTCTCGAAGCCGTTGATGGCGTCATAGGCAAGGCGGCGATACAGCGTCGGGATGGTCGCCATGCCGATGTGGTGCAGCAGCACGGTGTGCCCGTCCGGGCGCGCATTCGCCACGCGCTGCGCGCCCAACGTGCCGCCGGCGCCGCCGACGTTCTCGACCACCACGGGCTGGCCCAGGTCGGTGCTCATCGCCTGCGCGATCAGGCGTCCCACGGTATCCGTCGGCCCCCCGGCGGCGAAGGGAATGACCATGCTCACCGGCCGCGACGGGAAATTCGCCTGGGCCAGGGCGGGTGCCGCGAGCGTCGCGGTCGAGGCCGCGCTCGCGGCCATGAAGATACGGCGGGTGATGAGCGACATTGACGTTCCTCCGAGGCGGCCGCGAAACCGTGGGCCGGCGCAGCGCGCACATCAGGGTCGAACCACCGAAAGTCAATCCCCCGGCGGCGTGCGCCTCGACTGCGCCCGCCAGCCGGTTGTCCTGTCACGCCGTCATGCACGCGAAGTCGCGGCGGGTTCAGGCATCCATCTTCAGCGCCGCAATGAAGGCGCTCTGCGGAATTTCGACCTTGCCGAACTGCCGCATGCGCTTCTTGCCTTCCTTCTGCTTCTCCAGAAGCTTGCGCTTGCGCGAGATGTCGCCGCCATAGCACTTGGCGGTCACATCCTTCGACAGGGCGGAAATGGTCTCGCGCGCAATCACCCGCCCGCCGATCGCCGCCTGGATCGGGATCTTGAACAGCTGGCGCGGGATCAGGTCCTTCAGCTTCTCGCAGATCTGCCGCCCGCGGCGTTCGGCCTGCGCGCGATGCGCCATGAAGGACAGCGCATCCACCGGCTCGGCATTCACCAGGATCGAGATGCGGACCAGGTCGCCTTCCTCGTACCCATCCATCTGGTAGTCGAAACTGGCATAGCCGCGCGACACCGACTTCAGCCGATCGTAGAAGTCGAACACCACCTCGTTCAACGGCAGCCGGTACACCAGCATCGCGCGCGCGCCGACATAGGTCAGCTCCACCTGTTGCCCGCGACGGTCGTTACACAGCGTCAGCACCGGGCCGAGGTAGTCGTCCGGCAGCATGATGGTCGCCTTGATCCACGGTTCCTCGATGTGGTCGATCACGGAGCCATCGGGGAAGTCGGCCGGGTTGTGCAGTTCGAAGCTCTCGCCATTCGTCTTGTGGATCTTGTAGACAACCGACGGCGCCGTCGCGATCAGGTCGAGGTCGAATTCCCGCGATAGCCGCTCCTGGATGATCTCCAGGTGCAGCAGCCCCAGGAACCCGCAGCGGAAGCCGAAACCCAGCGCGGCCGAGGTCTCGGTCTCGAAGTGGAAGGACGCATCGTTCAGCCGCAGCTTGCCGAGCGATTCGCGCAGCTTCTCGAAGTCGTCGGCATCGACCGGGAACAGCCCGCACCACACCACGGGAATCGACGGCTTGAAGCCGGGCAGCGCCTCGGTCGCCGGGTTGCGGTCGTCGGTGATCGTGTCACCCACATTGGTATCCGCCACAGTCTTGATGGCGGCGGTCAGGTAGCCCATCTCGCCGGGCCCGAGGCTGTCGGTCGGCGTGAGCTTCGGCGCGAACACGCCGACCTGTTCGATGGTGTGCACCGACCCCGACGACATCATGCGGATGCGCTGGCCCTTGCGCAGGTGACCGTCCTTCACCCGCACCAGGATGATCACACCCAGGTAAGCGTCGTACCAGCTATCCACCAGCAGCGCCGTGGTCGTGGCATTCGCATCGCCGGTCGGCGGCGGCAGGCGCGTGACGATCGCCTCCAGCACGCCCTCGATGTTGAGGCCCGTCTTGGCGCTGATCTCGACCGCGTCGGAGGTGTCGAGCCCGATCACATCCTCGATCTGCTGCTTCACCCGCGCGGGCTCGGCCGCCGGCAGGTCGATCTTGTTCAGCACGGGCACGATCTCATGCCCCGCATCGATCGCCTGGTACACATTCGCCAGTGTCTGCGCCTCGACCCCCTGGGAGGCATCGACCACCAGCAGCGACCCCTCGCAGGCCGCGAGCGAGCGGCTCACCTCATACGCGAAGTCCACGTGCCCCGGCGTGTCCATCAGGTTCAGGATATAGACCTTGCCGTCCTTCGCCGGGTAGGTGAGGCGCACGGTCTGCGCCTTGATGGTGATGCCGCGCTCGCGCTCGATCTCCATGTTGTCGAGCACCTGTTCCTTCATCTCGCGGGCGGTCAACGCCCCGGTCTGCTGGATCAGGCGGTCGGCGAGCGTCGATTTCCCATGGTCGATATGGGCGATGATCGAGAAATTGCGGATGCGGTCGAGCGGGGTGTCGGTCATGGGAATCCGGAGACGGGACGATGGCAGGGGCAGGCCCCGTGGTCTGCCCCGGGACATAGGGCAGACCGGGCGCATGTCAAAGCATCTTGGCGCCCTGGCGCTGGTCCTGGCGCTGCTGGGCTGCACCGACATGGAGCGCGCCATCAACCCCCCGCTGGCCGCGGGCGCCCGCAACGCCGGCTATGGGCTGGAGGACGTCAATGCCGCCGGCGGCCGGTCCGACCTGCTGATCTTCGTCGCCTTCTCGGGCGGCGGGAAACGCTCGGCCGCCTTCGGGCACGGCGCGTTGCGCGGCATGCGGGGCGTGCCGATCACCCGGGGCGGCGTCTCCTCGACCCTGCTGGAGGAGGTCGACCAGGTCGCCGGCGTCTCCGGCGGCAGTTTCACCGCGACGCATTACGCCCTGTACGGCGCCCGATCCTTCGACACCTTCCCGAACGAATTCCTGTATCGCGACATCGCCGCCTATGTCTGGGGGACCTACCTGCTGCCCTGGCAATGGGGTTGGCTGGTGGACCCGGCGGTCGGCACCAATGACCGCATGGCGGAGGTCTATGACGCCCTGATGTTCCGCGGCGCCACCTTCCGCGACCTGCAGGCGCGCAGCCGCCCGCGCCTGTCGATCAACGCCACCGACCTCGCGACCGGATCGCCATTCCCCTTCCTGCCGCATGCCTTCGACGTGATCTGTTCGGACCTGTCGCGGTTCTCGCTGGCGCGGGCGGTGGCGGCCTCGAACGGGTTTCCGCTGCTGTTCACGCCGATCACGCTCGCCAACCATCGCGGGCCGGATTGCGCGGCGCCGCTTCCGGGCAACCTCGCGACCATGCCGATGCTGGCCGAATACAATCGCCGCCGGGTGATCGAGGTGGTCGCCCGCATGGCCGACCGCGAACGCACGCCCTGGCTGCACCTGCTGGATGGCGGCATCTCGGACAACCTGGCACTGCGCGTGACAGTGAACTTCGCGTTGCTGGGCGGCGTCGATGAACCGCGCTTCGCCGCCGCCATGCTGCCGGTGCGCCGGATGCTCATGATAAGCGTGGACGGCCAATCCGCCACCGACCCCGCGCTGTCCCGCCAGCGCATGGCCAACGGCGTGGTGCAGATCCTTGATGCCGTCTCGGGCGGGCAGATCGACAACTACAACCTCGAGACCCTGGCGGTCACGGCGGTCGAGGTCGAGCGCATGGTGGAGCGCCAGCGCGCCAATCGCTGCGCCCATGCGCCGGTCATCGACGGCCACCGCTGCGACGATGTCGCCGGGCGCCTGGTGCATGTCTCGCTGGCCGATGTGCGGGACCCGGCGCTGCGCGACCGCCTGCGCCGCGTGCCCACCGGCCTGACCCTGCCGCGCGAGGATGTCGACGCGCTGGTCGCCGCCGGCGAGGGCGTGATCCGCGAGAGCCGGCCGCTGGCGGATTTCCTGGCCGAACCGCCGCCGGGGCGCGTGGTGGCGCGCCCTATTCGATCCGCGCCCCGCTAACCTCGACCATCTCGCGCCAGCGGGGCCGTTCGGCGGCGATGCGCGCCCGCACGGCGGCCGGCTCCTCAGGCACCAGCGGCAGCAGCCCGTTGCTGCGCAGCCGGTCCTCGAGGCCCGGATAGGTATTGGCCCTTCGGATCGTCTCGACGGTGCGAAGCGCCAGGTCGGGCGGCAGGCCCGGCGGGCCGGACAGCACGTTCCAGGATTGCAGGTCCAGGTCGGCGATGCCGAGGTCCGGGAAATCCCCCATGCCCGGCACATCCGGCAGGAAGGGCACGCGGTCGCGCGACCCGACCGCGAAGGCGCGCAGCCGCCCGGCCTGCACATGCGGCATCAGTGCCGGCATGAAGTCGAAGCACATGTCGATACTGCCGCCGAGCAGGTCGTTCAGCGCCGGCGCGCCACCGCGGTAGGGCACCACGGTGATGTCCGCTCCGCTACGCCGCGCGATCGTCGCGACCAGCAGGTGCGAGGCACCGCCGCTGCTCGCCGCGCCGTTCGTCAGGCCGTTCCCCGGCCGCTTCGCCCAGGTGATCATGGACCGGAAATCCGCCCAGCCGCGTTCGCGCGCGCGCTGGTCGGTCACCGCGCACATCACCGTGCTGGTGACCACGGAGGTGATCGGCGTGATGTCGCGATCCACGTCCAGCGGCATGCGCGCCATCATCGCCGGCAGCGAGGTGAACAGTGCGATGCTGAACAGCCCCGTCGTCAGCCCGTCGGGCGCGGCCTTGGCCACCACGTCCATGGCAATGAGGCCATTGGCGCCGCTGCGGTTCTCGATCACCACCGCCTGGCCGGAGGTGGCCTGGATCGCCTCGCCATACAGGCGCGCGATGGTGTCGGACTGGCCACCCGGCGGGTTCGGCACGATCAGGCGCATGGGACGCGCGGATTGCGCGCGCGACAGGCGTGGTGCGACCAGCAGGGGCAGGGCGGCGAGGCTGCGGCGGAGGATCATGAATCAGGTTCCCGAGAGACCGCTTGGGAGCAAGCAAGACATGCACCAGCCGGGCTGTCCATCGAGGCCCGTCGGCCTAGGATGCCATCCATCGCTCCAGCCAAGGTCCAGCCATGCCGAAACGCGCCGTCTCCTCCCCCCGCGTCTTCAAGACCACCCGCCCCTTCGCCCAGGCGACGATCGCTGGCGGTTTCATGTTCGTCTGCTTCACCGGCCGCGACCCGGAGGGGAAGTTCGCCGTCGGCGACGTGCGCCAGCAGACCCAGCAGGCGATCGACAACATCCGCATGCTGATCGAGGAAGCCGGCGGCACGCTGGACGACGTGGTGAAGTGCACCGTCTACGTGACGGACCGCGCCAATTGGGAGCCGATGAACGAGGTCTACTTCGCCAACTTCAAGGACAACCCGCCGCACCGCGTTTCCTGCATCGTGAGCGGGCTCGGTTCCCCCGAATGCCTGGTCGAGATCGACGCTACCGCCTACCTGGGTCCCGACGCCTGATCCAGCATCGGCGCCAGCCGCCACATGGCGATGGCGCCGAGCAACGGCCCGATGCCGAGCAGCGCAAACGCCGCGCCGATGCCCAGCGACCCCATCATCCAAGGCAGCACGGCGATCATCACCGCGGTCAGCAGGAAGCCCATCGAGGTCTGCACCGTCAGCATCGTGCCGACATAGTCCGGCGGCGAAAGGCTCACCACGCAGGCCGAGAACTGCGCGGAATCCGCCACCACTGAGAAGCCCCAGACGAAGGCGATGCCCAGCGCCAGCGCCGGCCAGGCTGACGCCGGCCCGATCAGCAGCGCGCAGCCGCCCGACACCACCATGCAGACAGCGGCGACCCGCGCGCGGTTCCACCGATCCGCCCAAAGCCCCGCCAATACGCAGCCCGCCGCTCCCGCCGCCACCACGCCGAACACCCATGCGCCCACATCCGGGCTGCCGAGAACGCTGGCCAGGAACACCCCTATCCAGGCCCACATGGCATAGAGTTCCCACATGTGGCCGACGTAGCCGATATTCGCGAGCCGCAGCCCGCGGTTGCGGAACGCCTCCAGCATCTGCGCCGGGCGAAACGGCGGCCGGGCGCCCAGCAGCGGCCCGGCCCGGAAGGGCAGCACCAGCAACCCACCGAGCAGCGCCAGCACCCCCGCCCCCGCATAGGCCACGCGCCAATTGACCGACCCGGTCAGCCCCGGCAACAGGTGCGGCAGCGCCGACCCCAGCGTGACCGCGCCCACCACGATGCCGATCAACAGCCCAAGATCGCCCTTCGCCCAGGACGCCGCCAGCTTCATCCCCACCGGATAGACGCCGGCCATCGCGGCCCCCGCCACGAAGCGCAACGCCAGAGCCGCCCCGCCCGCCGGTGCCACCAGCACCTGCGCCAGCGTGGCGCCGGCCGCCAGCACGGCGCAGCCCAGGAACAGCCTTCGGGCATCCAGCCGGTCCGCCAGCGACAGCGCCGCGCTGACCAGCGTGCCCGCCACGAAGCCCAACTGCACGCAGGCCGTCAGCAAGGCCGCGCGCCCGGGTGTGGCCAGCCCCTGCGCGATCAGCGATGGCACGGCCACCGTGCCGGCAAACCACACTGACAGCACCAGCACGATCGCCGCGGCCAGCAGCGCCATGTTGCGGCGCTTGCTGCCCGCGGCGGGGATCATGCCCGCAGCGTCGCGCCCGTCGCCTTCGCCACCGCGGCGACGATGCGGTCGGCCACCGCCTCGATCTGCACGTCGGTCAGCGTCGCCTCGCGCGGCTGGATCGTCACCTGGATGGCGAGCGACTTCGACCCCTCGGGCACGCCCTTGCCGCGATAGACGTCGAACAGCGCGACATCGGCGATGAGCGCCTTGTCGGCCCCGCGCGCGGCCCGCAGCAGCGCATCGGCGGCCACCGCATCCGGCACGATGAAGGCGAAGTCGCGCCGCAGCGGCTGGAAGGAGGGCAGGTCGGGCGCGCCCTTCTTGCGGCGCTTGGGTTCCGGCACGGCATCCAGGAAGACCTCGAACGCCACCGCCGGGCCGGGCAGGTCGAGTGCGGCCAGCACGCTCGGATGCACTTCCCCGAAGGTCGCCAGCACGATCTTCGGCCCCTGCCGCACAACGCCCGACCGGCCCGGGTGGTAGAAGCCCGGCGCGTCGGTTGTGACCTGCAAGGCCGCCATGGGCACACCCAGCGCGCCCAGCACTGCGAGTGCATCGCCCTTGGCGTCCATGGCGTCCAAGCCGCGCGAGGCTTCGGCCCAGTGCCGCGCCGTCGCGCCATGGCGCACACCGGCGGCAACCGCGGCCTGCCCGTCCGGCGTCACGTTGCGATACGCCGCGCCGAGCTCGTGCAGCGCCACGTCGCCAAACCCGCGCGCCGCGTTGCGCTGCGCCGCCAGCAGCAGCGAGGCGACCGGCGTCGGCCGCATCTGGTCGAGATCGGCGGCAATCGGGTTCACCAGCCGCAACGCGTCCGGGGTGGCGCCGAACAGCGCGGCGGTCTTCGCTTCCATGAAGGCGAAGGTCACGCTCTCCTGCATGCCACGCGCCGCCAGCACACGCCGCGCCAAGGCCGCCCGCGCCTGCCTGGCCGTGAAGGCCGGCGGTGGGATGACAGCCAGCGCCGGCAGCGACACCGCCGGCACGGCATCGAGGCCACCGAGGCGCAGCACTTCCTCGATCAAGTCGCATTCCGGTTCAATCGCAGCCTGGCCGTCGGCTGCCTTGGCGGCGCGCGCCGGGTCCAGCCCCTCGAACTGCGTCAGCACGCCGCCACCGGCGCGATAGGCCGACAGGTCGCCCGCCACGTCGTTGCGCCAGGACGGCACAGCAACCGTCACCGACGCCGTATCGCGCGCCTGCACGCTGAAGCCGAGGCGTTCCAGCCGCGCCACCGACTCATCCGCCGGCAGGTCCAGCCCGCCATAGTCGCGCACGCGGTCGAAGCGCAGCGTGGCATCGCGCTTCCACGCCGGTTCGGCGCCGGCCATCGACACCTCGCTCGCCTCGCCGCCGCACAACTCGATGATCATGCGCGTGGCCGCTTCCAGCGCATCGGGCAGCAGGGCGGGATCGAGGCCGCGCTCGAAGCGCGCCCGCGCATCGGTCCGCACGTCATGCCGGCGGCCGGACAGCGCGATGCGCACCGGGTCGAACAGTGCGCATTCGATGAAGCACTCGGTGGTGGTCTCGTCGCAGCCGGAGGGCTCGCCGCCGATCACGCCGCCCAGCGCCTCGGGACCGCCTTCGTCGGCGATCACGCCGTCCTCCGGCGTCAGCGCATAGGTCTTGCCGTTCAGCGCGGCCAGTTCCTCGCCGTCGCGCGCCATGCGCATGACCAGGTCGCTGCCCTTCACCTTCGCCACGTCGAAGACATGCAGCGGGCGGCCGACGTCAAAGGTGAAGTAGTTGGTGATGTCCACCAGCGTGCTGATCGGGCGCAGCCCGATCGCCACCAGCCGGTCCTGCAGCCACTTCGGCGACGGGCCGTTCTTCACGCCGCGCACGGCGCGGCCGAGCACGAACAGGCAGGCGCGCGGGTCCTCGATCTTCCAGTTCAGCGGCGACTTGTACGCCGCGGCCACGGCGGGCGCCGACCAAGGCTTCAGCGTGCCCAGCCCCGCCGCCGCCAAATCCCGCGCCACGCCGCGCACCGACAGCGCATCGCCGCGATTGGGCGTCACGCTGATCTCGATGACCGGATCATCCATGCCGGCCCAGCGCACGTAGGATTCACCGACTGGCGCATCCGCCGGCAAGTCCACGATGCCGGAGTGGTCGTCGCCCAGACCCATCTCGCGCATCGAGAGCATCATCGCTTCCGATTTCACGCCGCGGATCTCGCCGACCTTCAGCGTGATGCCGGTGCCCGGGACGAATTCGCCCGGCAGCGCGGCCACGCCGACCAGCCCGGTGCGCGCATTGGGCGCGCCGCAGACGACGGAATATTCCCGCCCATCGCCGATATCGACGCGCAGCGCGCGCAGGCGGTCGGCATTGGGGTGCTGCACCGCCTCGATGACGCGCGCGATGCGGAAAGATGCCAGCGCTGCGCCGCGATCCTCGATGCCTTCGACCTCAAGCCCGATGGCGTTCAGCGTGCGGGCGATCTCATCGGCGCCGGCTTCGGTGTCGAGGTGGTCCTTCAACCAGGACAGCGTGAACTTCATCGCCTCACACCCCCTCGTGCAGGGTCGCGGGCGCCAGCGGATCGGCGGCATAGTGCCGCAGCCAGCGGATATCGGCCTCGTAGAAGGGCCGCAGGTCGGGGATGCCGTGCTTGAGCATGGTGATGCGCTCAATCCCCATCCCGAAGGCGAAGCCCTGCCACTCGCGCGGGTCGATGCCGCAATTGGCCAAAACCTTCGGATGGACCATGCCGCTGCCCAGGATTTCCAGCCAGTCGCCGCCCTTGCCGAGCTCGCCGGTCTTGCGCGACCAGCCGATGTCGACCTCCATCGAGGGCTCGGTGAACGGGAAATACGACGACCGGAACCGCACCGGCAGGTCGGCGATGCCGAAGAAGGCGCGCAGGAAGTCGATCAGGCAGCCCTTGAGGTGACCCAGCGTGATGCCGCGGTCGATCACCAGCCCCTCGACCTGATGGAACATCGGCGAATGCGTCGCGTCGTGGTCGGCGCGATAGGTGCGGCCAGGCACGATGACGCGGATCGGCGGTTCCTGCGCGATCATGGTGCGGATCTGCACCGGCGAGGTGTGGGTCCGCAGTACGGGCCGGCGGCCATCGACTTCCGGCAGGTAGAAGGTGTCGTGATCCTGCCGCGCCGGATGGTGGTCGGGGATGTTCAGTGCGCCGAAGTTGAACCAGTCGCCCTCGATATCCGGGCCTTCCGCGACCTTGAAGCCCATGGCGCCAAACAGGGCGGTCAGTTCCTCCATGGTCCGCGCGATCGGGTGGATGCCGCCCTCGGCCGCGGTGCCGGCGGCGAAGGGGCGCGGCGGCAGGGTCACGTCCATCCGTTCGGCCGCCAGGCGGGCGTCGAGCGCCGCGGCATCGAGCACCACGCGGCGGGCGTCCAGCGCGGCCTCGATCGCGCCCTTCAGCCGGTTCAGCGCGGCGCCGCGCTCCTTGCGCTGTTCGGCGGGCACGGCGCCCAGGCCCTTGAGCAGCGCGCTCAGGCTGCCGGACTTGCCCAGCACGCCCACGCGCACGGCATCCAGCGCGCGCAGGTCGTTGGCGGCGGCAAGGGCGGCCTCGGTCTCGGCCTGCAGGGAAGCGAGGTCGTCGGTCATTGGCACCATGTCCGGAACACGCGAAGGGCCGCGCCCCGTCGCCGGGAAGCGGCCCTCTGCTAAACGCTGTGGCGACGAAGGGGAAGAGAGCCGTTCGCCGGGCTATCCGACCCTACGGCGCGCCGTTTGGCGTGCCGAGGCCGCGAATGCGGCCCGCGGCGCGTGCCGCGAAGCCAAGGCGGCCGGATGGCCGCCGCCCGGCGTCTGAGGGGCGCGCCCAACGGGCGCGCGCACCATCAAGCCAGCTTGGCCTTCGCCTGCTCGACCAGCGCCGCGAAGGCCGCCGGTTCGTCGAAGGCGAGTGCGGCCATCACCTTGCGGTCCATCTCGATCCCGGCCGCCTTGATGCCCGCCATGAAGCGGGAATAGGTCAGGCCGTGCTCGCGCACCGCCGCGTTGATGCGCTGGATCCACAGGCCGCGGAATTCGCGCTTCTTGTTGCGACGGTCGCGATAGGCGTACTGCAGCGCCTTCTCGACGCGCTCGAGCGCGGGGCGATAGGCGGTGGAAGACCGGCCGACATAGCCCTCGGCGAGCTTCAGGACCTTCTTGTGACGGGCGTGCTTGGTAACGCCGCGCTTGACACGAGCCATGGTGCGTCGCCCCCCTTACCGGTCCAGCCCATAGGGCAGCCACTGCTTCACGGTATCGCCGTCCTGCTTGTCCAGGACGTACATGCCGCGGTTCTGGCGCTTCATCTTGGTGGTCTTGGCGGTCAGCATGTGGCGCTTGTTGCCAGCGCCCGCCTTGACCTTGCCGGTCGCGGTCAGTCGGAAGCGCTTCTTCACGCTCGACTTCGTCTTCATCTTGGACATTTGGCCCTCCTGTGGGGTCGGGGCGTCCCGGGCTATCGCACCATGCGACGGGGACGCGGTCTCCCGGCCGGGCATGTCCATGGGGCCACGACGCGGGAGGCGGGCGTATAGCGGCGCCCCGCCACCACCGCAATAGCCCGGCGCATCGCAACGGAGCCTTCACCCTGTTCGGTGTTTCCTGCCCGCATCGCCGCCCGGACAGAAGGCCGCCCGCCCTTGCAGACCCTCACCGACCGGCCCGACCAGGCCCTCGACCAGGCCCTTGCCCCCCATTTCGCGTCGCTGCGGGCCTTCATGGACCGCCGTATCGCGGAACTGAGCGCCGAGGTCGCTGCCTCCGTCCAGCTCATGGGCATGAGCGAGGACGCCATCACCGCCCGCATCACCGAGGTGCATGCCCAGATCGCCCGCCTCATCGCCATCCCGGTCTCCGGCGCCCGCAATTCCGGCCTGGAACTGGAAGCCGTGGTCCAGGCCACCGAGGCCGCCGCCGACACCATCATGGAAGCCGCCGAGGCGATCCAGACCTGGCTCGACGGTGGCGGGCGAGACGCAGAGTCCATCGCCGCGCTGAACGACCGCGTCGCCACCATCTTCCAGGCCTGCTCCTTCCAGGACCTGACCGGCCAGCGCATCCGCCGCGCCATCAAGCAGCTCCAGCAGGTCGAGACCATGCTGGAAGGCCTGATGCCCGGCGGCACGCCGACCGACACGCCGAAGCTCGAAGTGGTCGGCCACACGCCCACTGTCGCGGAACCGGCGCTGGCCGGCCCCGACCTCGCCCAGGCCGAGATCGACCGGCTGCTGAACGGCTGAGGAGCGGCGCCCGCGGCCGCTCAGTTGAGCCGCCGCGCGCCCGACGCCGTAAAGCCCGTGCCCCCGGCGGCGCTGGGCGTGAAGCGCATCGGCACCGCCACCAGTGCGCCACAGGCCTCGAAGACCCAGGTCTCGGCCCAGGGCCGGGTCCGCCGCGTCGCGGTCGGCTCGCTGTCCGTGCCCTCGAAATCCGCGGAGCCGGGCCGGACCTGCTGGCAATTCGGCGCCGCGACACGCGCGGCCGCCACGGCGGCCTGCATGGCATCGCGCTGCAGGACGGGGTCGGTCACGGTGGTGCCGGCCAGCGTCTCGACCAGCCGCCCGCTCCCGTCCGGCAGCACCAACGCCAGGTAGTTCCGCTGGGACCGCCGGCCGCAGCCTTCGATCAGGATGCGATGATAGGTCGCCTCGCGCACCGTCGCGTCGGTGAAAACCGCGGGCGGTGCCGCCGGGCGTGCGGTCGCGGCCGGGCAATTGCCCTGCGCGATGAAGGCGCGGGCGCGCTGGAGCACCGCCGCCTCCGCGGGCGTCGGCGGTTGGGCGAAGGCCGGACTGGCGGCGACCAGCAGGACAAGCACGCGGCAGGCGATGGCGTTCATCAGGCATATTCCGGGGAGGCGACACCGCCTCGATCCATCCATCATGCCAAACCGGAGCGCCCGGCGCAGCCACGTCCTGCCGTGCCGGGCAGCCCCGCGCGCGCCGCGGGTTCCTGCGGCGCCCCGCGCGTTCTATATGCGCTGCCAGAATGCTCCCGTTCCGCAAGATGCACGGCCTGGGCAACGACTTCGTCGTGCTGGATGCGCGCGCGCACCCGCTGCCCATCACGCCCGCCCGCGCCGCCGCCATCGCCGACCGCCACTTTGGCATCGGCTGCGACCAGTTCATCGTGCTGGAACCGCCGCCGGCCGGCGCCGACGTGTTCATGCGCATCCGCAACCCGGATGGGTCCGAGGCCGGCGCCTGCGGCAATGCCACGCGCTGCATTGCGTCCCTGGTGGCGGACGAACGCGGCGCCGACCGCGTGGTGGTGCGCACCATCGCCGGCGACCTGCCGGTGGAACGCCTGCCGGGCGGGTTGTGGCGCGCCGACATGGGGCCGGCCCGGCTACGCTGGGATGACGTGCCGCTGGCGCACAAGGCCGACACGCTGCACGTGCCCCTTGCCCTTGGCCCGGTGAGCGATCCCGCGGCCTGCTCCATGGGCAATCCACACGCGACGTTTTTCGTGCCGGACCTGGACGCGATCGACGTCGCGACGCTCGGCCCCGCGCTGGAACACGACCCCATCTTCCCCGACCGGGCGAATATCGGCTTCGCGCAGGTGCTCTCGCCCGACCACATCCGCCTGGTCATGTGGGAACGCGGCGCGGGCATGACGCTCGCCTGCGGGTCCGGCGCCTGCGCCACCATCGTGAACGCCGCGCGCCGCGGCCTGACTGGGCGCCGCGCCACCATCACCATGCCCGGCGGCGACCTGCTGCTGGAATGGCGCGAGGCCGACGGGCACGTCCTGATGACCGGCCCGGTCGCCACCGCCTTCACCGGCACGCTGGACCTGGACGCCTACGCGCCATGACGGTCGAGGTCCTGACGTTCGGCTGCCGCCTCAACACCTATGAGTCGGAAGCGATGCGCGACCTCGCATCCCGCGCCCTCGCGGGCGATGCGTCCCGCGCCCTCGCGGGCGACGCCACCGAGGCCGGCCACGCCGGCGCCATCGTGGTCAACACCTGCGCCGTCACCGCCGAGGCCGAGCGCCAGGCCCGCCAGGCAATCCGGAAGGCGCACCGCGACAATCCCGGCGCGCGCATCATCGTCACCGGCTGCGCCGCGCAGATCGCGCCCGAGAAGTGGTCCGCCCTCCCCGGCGTCGAGCGCGTCATCGGCAATGCCGACAAGCTGAAGCCGGAAACCTGGGCGGCGCTCGACGCCCCCCCTGCCCCGGTCAGCGACATCATGGCCGCGACCGAGACCGCCGCACACCTGGTCACCGAATTCGCCGGCCGCGCCCGCGCCTTCGTTCAGGTCCAGCAGGGCTGCGACCACCGCTGCACGTTCTGCGTGATCCCCTTCGGCCGAGGCCCGTCGCGCTCCGTGCCCATCGGCGCGATCGTCGAGCAAGTGCGCGCACTGGTGCAGGCCGGCTATCGCGAGGTCGTGCTCACCGGCGTGGACATCACCTCCTACGGCCCCGACCTGCCGGGGAAGCCAGCACTCGGCCAGATGGTGCGCCGCCTGCTGGCGCTGGTCCCGGAATTGCCGCGGCTGCGCCTGTCGTCCCTGGACCCGGTCGAAGTCGACGACGACCTATGGCGCCTGATCGCCGAGGAACCGCGGCTGATGCCGCATCTGCATCTGTCGCTTCAGCACGGGTCCGACCTGATCCTGAAGCGCATGAAGCGCCGCCATTTGCGCGCCGATGCCATCGCCCTGGCCGAGCGCGCCCGCCGCCTGCGCCCGGGCATCGTCTTCGGCGCCGACCTGATCGCCGGCTTCCCGACCGAGACCGAATCCCACTTCGCCGACACGCTCTCCCTGGTCGAGGCGTGCAACCTCTCCTTCCTGCATGTGTTCCCCTATTCCGAACGTCCCGATACGCCCGCAGCCCGCATGCCGCAGCTGCCGGTGCCGGTCCGCCGCGAAAGGGCCGCGCGCCTGCGCATGGCCGGGGCGCAGGCAGCCGCGCGGCTGTTCACCGCGCGTATCGGACAGGAGGAAGACGTGCTCTTCGAACACCCCGACCGGGGCCACACGCAGCATTTCGCACCGCTGCGCCTGGCCAGCGGCACGGCCACGCCGGGCGAGATCCGCCGCCTGCGCGTGACCGCCGCCACATCCGACACCCTGATGGCGGAGGCCGCCTGATGGCGTTGCGCGCACTCTGGTCCCGGCTGCGCGGCAGCGACCCCGCCCAGCCCGGCCCGCCGCCCGAACCGCAGCGGGACGACCCGCCCCAGCCACCCCCGCCGCCGGAGGCACCCCCGCGCCCGCCGGAACCCCCCGCGGCACCGCCGCCGCCGATCGAGGACCCGACTCCCGATCGCCCGGCGGAAACCCCACCGCCCTACCGGGAGCCGCCGGGTGACCCCCCGCCGGTGGAACTGCCGCCCCCAGCGCAGCTTCCGCCACTCGAAGCCCCGCCGACCATCGCCGAGGAACCAGCCCGTCAGGGCTGGTTTTCTCGACTCAAGGCCGGGCTGTCGCGTTCGACCGCCAAGCTCACCGAGAGCGTCACGGCGGTCTTCACCAAGCGCAAGCTGGACGACGCCGCGCTGGAGGAGCTCGAGGAGACGCTGATCGCCGCCGATCTCGGCGTCGCGGCGTCCTCACGCATCGTCGAGGCGTTCCGCCGCACCCGCTTCGGCAAGGAAGTCACCGACGAGGAAGTGAAGGCGACGCTGGCCGAGGAAATCGCCGCGATCCTGGCGCCGGTCGCCACGCCGCTGGCCATCGACCGCGCCCGCGCGCCGCATGTCGTGCTCGTGGTCGGCGTGAACGGCACCGGCAAAACCACCACCATCGCCAAGCTCGGCAAGCAGTATCGCGACCAGGGGCTGCGCGCCGGCATGGTCGCCGGCGACACCTTCCGCGCCGCCGCGGTCGAGCAGCTGCAGGTCTGGGCCGATCGCACCGGCGCGCGCTTCTTCCCCCCCGCGAAGCCCGGGGCCGACGCCGCGGGCCTCGCCTTCGATGCGCTGACCACGGCGCGCGCCGAGGGCCTCGATGTGCTGCTGGTCGATACCGCCGGGCGGCTGCACAACAAAACCGCGCTGATGGAAGAACTGCGGAAGGTCGTCCGCATCATCCGCCGCGTGGACGAGAGCGCGCCGCATTCCGTGCTGCTGGTGCTGGACGCCACGACCGGCCAGAACGCCGTGCAGCAGGTGAAGGTGTTCAAGGAAATGGTCGACGTCACCGGCCTGGCGGTGACCAAGCTCGATGGCTCCGCCAAGGGCGGCGTGGTGGTCGCGCTGGCGCAGGACTTCGCGCTGCCCGTACATGTGGTCGGCGTCGGCGAGAAGGCCGAGGACCTGCGCCCATTCGAAGCGCGCGACTTCGCGCGCGGGCTGCTGGGGCTGGACTGATTCCCGCCGCGGGCCGATGGTCCGCCGCATGACGCCGATCGCCCGCACGCCCATCCCCGATATCGCCACGCTGCCCGAGGACATCCGCACCCGCATCCTGACGGTGCAGGAGAAGTCCGGCTTCATCCCTAACGTCTTCCTGATGCTGGCGCACCGCCCGGCGGAATTCCGCGCCTTCATGGCCTATCACGACACGCTCATGGACAAGGCCGAGGGGCTGTCGAAGGCGGAACGCGAGATGATCGTGGTCGCCGTCTCCTCCCGCAACCAGTGCCAGTATTGCGTGGTGGCACACGGCGCCATCCTGCGCATCCGTGCCAAGAACCCGCTGATCGCCGACCAGGTCGCCGCCAACTGGCGCAAGGCCGACATCACCGACAAGCAGCGCGCCATGCTGGACTTCGCCATGAAGGTGACCGATCGAGCGAACGAGGTGAACGACGCCGACCACGACGCGATGCGCGCCGCCGGCTTCGACGACGAGGCGATCTGGGACATCGCGGCCATCGCCGCCTTCTTCGGCATGTCCAACCGGCTGGCCAACGTGAGCAGCCTGCGCCCGAACAACGAATTCTATGCGATGGGCCGCGGCTGAACGCGGACGCCATGGGGAGGGGATGATGACCGAAGTCCGCTGGGAACGCCTGACCGCGCCGCAGCTGCGCGCGCTGGCCGAACGGAATGCCGTGGTGGTGGTGCCGGTCGCAAGCCTTGAGCAGCACGGCCCGCACCTGCCGGTCTGGACAGATTCCTTCATCGGCCATTCGGTGTCGGTCCGCGCGGCGGAGCTCTGCGCCGACCTGCCGGCGGTGGTCACGCCGCCGATGTGGCTCGGCCTGTCGGAACACCACTTCCCCTTCGGCGGCACGATCAGCCTGGACTACGCGACCTTCGCCGCGGTGCTGCGCTGCATCGTGAAGTCGTTGCTGGCGGATGGCTTCTCGAAGGTCATGCTGTTCAACAGCCATGGCGGCAACATCGACCCGCTGGCGGTGTCCGCGCGCGAGTTGGCGCATGAATTCGGCATCCCGGTGTTGACCACGACGGTCACCAAGGTCGCGCCCGCCGCCATCGCCGCCGCACTCACCGCGCAGAAGGCGATGCACCACGCCTGCGAGGCCGAGACGAGCCTGTGGCTGCACCTCGACCCGTCGCAGGTGCGCATGGAGGAGATCGCGAATTCCGTGTCGCCCGGGAATTTCGATGCCGGGCAGCAGGTGTCGTCGCGCTTCTGGTCGTTCAGCGAACGCGCACCGGTCACCGGCGTGCGCGGCGATGCGCGCGCCGCGACGGCGGAGAAGGGCAAGGCGATCTTCGAAGCCATGGCGGAGGGGCTGGCGCGCGAATTGCGCGACACTACCAACTGGTCGCCGCCCGACGACGTCTGGGCGCGCGGGCGGGCGCAAGGGAAGCGGTGATCCCGCCGTTCTTCGGCCAGTGGGAATCGGCCGGGCGCATCGGCGATATCCTGTCGGGCGCGCTGCGAGCCGAGGATGATCCGCTCTGGCCTCGCTCCGGCGCCGCGGGGGCGGCGGACTACGCGCGCTGGGCGGACCATCTGTGCGGCGTGGCCTGCCTGCGCATGGCGCTGGCGGCGCGCGGCATCACGCCGCCGCGCGCCTTCGACCTGGCGCGCGAACTGACCACGCGCGGAGGTTACGTGGTGCAGCCCGATGGCGGCATCCGCGGCCTGATCTACGCGCCCGCCGTGGCCTGGCTGCGCGAGGCGCATGGCATCGCCGCCGAGGTGCGCGTGGACGTGGCGGCGGGCGACATCCCGGCGTTGGTCGCGGACGGCGGGATGTTCATCGCCTCGGTGCATCCGGCGATCCGCTGGCCGGAGCGCGACCCGCCCGGCCGCGGCGGGCACCTGGTGCTGGTCTTCGGCACCGAGGGCGAGGCGCTGCGGTTGCACAACCCCTCCGGCGACACCGCCGCATCGCAGCACGATGCGCGCGTACCGCTGGAACGCTTTGCGCGCTTCTATGCCGGGCGCGGGATCCTGCTGCCGCGCGCCTGATCCGCCCCGCTTGTGCGGGCCAGCCGTTTCCCCCATCTCCCGCCCATGGAACAGCCGCTCCGCGTCCAGCCCGACCCCACCGACCCGCGCCTGACGCGTCGCGTCGCCGGCATCGACCACACCGGCCAGCCGATCGAGACCTCCGTCACCGTCGAACGCCCGCTCACCCTGTATCTGAACGGGCAGGAGATCGTGACGATGATGACCATCCTCGATCGCCCGGAGGACCTTGCCCTCGGCTACCTGCTGAACCAGGGCATGCTGAAGCCGGACGCCGTGGTGACCGGCGTGGACTACGACGACGACCTCGGCGTGGTCATCGTCCGCACGCCCGAGCGCACCGATTTCGAGGAGAAGCTGCGCAAGAAGACGCTCACCTCCGGCTGCGCGCAGGGCACCGCCTTCGGTGATTTGATGGACGGCTTCGCGCAGGTGCGCCTCGCGAAGACCGAGCTGCGCACGTCGTGGCTGTACCGCCTGCTGCACCGGATCAACACGCTGCCGACGCTCTACCTGGAAGCTGGCGCCATCCACGGCTGCGCGCTGTGCGTGCGCGACGAGCCGATCGTCTACATGGAGGATGTCGGCCGCCACAACGCGGTGGACAAGATCGCCGGCTGGATGTTCCGCGAGCGCGAAACCCCCGACGACAAGATCTTCTACACGACGGGCCGCCTGACCTCGGAGATGGTCATCAAGACCGTGCGCATGGCCATTCCGATCCTGGTCTCGCGATCCGGCTTCACCGCCTGGGGCGTGGAACTCGCGCGTGAAGCCGGCCTCACGCTGATCGGCCGCTGCAAGGGCAAGCGCTTCGTGGCACTTGCCGGGCAGGACCGCATCGTCTTCGACGCCGACCTGGCCTACGTGCCGGAGGAATCCGCGAAGCACTGGCGCAAGAACAGCGCCGAGGCGATGGCGAATGACGAGGGCTGACACGCTCGGCGTGGTGCTGGCCGGCGGCCTGGCGCGGCGGATGGGCGGCGGCGACAAACCGCTACGGCTGCTCGGCGGCGTGCCGATGCTGGACCATGTGCTGGCACGCCTCGCGCCACAGGTCGCCGCGTGCACCATCAACGCGAATGGCGACCCGGCGCGCTTCGCCGTCCATGGGCTGCCGGTCGTCGCGGATGGGCTGCCCGACCATCCGGGCCCGCTCGCCGGCATCCTCGCGGCGTTGGACTGGGCCGCGACGGACCGGCCGGACCTGCCCTGGGTGGTGTCGGTACCGGGCGATTCCCCCTTCATCCCGATGGACCTGGCGGCGCGCCTGCACGCCGCGCGCGCGACACGCGGCGTTCCGTTGGCCTGCGCCCGGTCCGGGGGGCACGCGCACCCGCCGATCGGGCTGTGGCCCGTGGCCCTGCGCGAGGACCTGCGCGCCGCACTGCTGGCCGGCGAACGCAAGATCGACCGCTGGACGGCGCGGCATGGCTGCGCGGAGGCCACCTGGCCCGACCAGCCCGTCGATCCCTTCTTCAACGCCAATGCGCCCGAGGACCTCGCCACCGCGGAAACCCTGCTGCCGCTGTTGCAAACCACCCCGCCGAACGCCATAGACAAGGCAAGGTAAAGCTGAGGGAGCTCGCACGCATGAAGGCCATTTTCGCCGGCATCATCATCGCCGTTGCCATCGCCAGCGGCGCCGCCCTGGTGCTCGACAGCAAGGTGCAGCGCACCGCCGAGACCGCCTTCACCACGACTGGCGCGCGCCTGTAGCCCCTAGCATGGCGCTGCGGCGCATCCCGCTGGTGGATGCGCGCCGTGCGGAGCACCCAGCCGCCTTCGCCGCCGTGGCGCAGGCGGAGGACACCGCCGCAATCCTGCAGGCCGCGCGGCGGCAATACGGCGCCGTCGGGCTCTCGCTGGGCGATGCGCTGTCGCGCCGATGGCTCGCGCGGAATGCCTCGCCCCTGGCCAAGGAGGTCGCCGCCGTCGCTGCCAGTATCGGCGGGCCGGGCGCCTACCTGCTGAACCTCTCCTTCGAATGGGGCTGCACCTGCGGCGTGCTGGACGCGCCGGCCCCGACGCTGCTGCGCGTGCTCGACTGGGGCAACCTGGCGGGGCTGGGGGAGACGCTCTGCGTCATCCGCCAGTCCGGCCCCGCGGGCCATTGGCTCAACATCGGCTGGCCTGGCCTGGCGGGGGCGATCACTGGCTTTGCGCCCGGGCGCTTCGCCATCGCCATCAACCAGCCGCCGCTGCCACTGACGCGCGCGGGTGCGGCAGCGCGCCGGCACGGGTTCCGCAAGGCGGGGCTGCTGGCGGATTGGGCGGCCTCGCGCCCTGCCACGTGGCGCCGCCGCGCGCTGCCGCCGGCCCACCTGCTGCGCATCGCCTGCGACACCGCACCGGATTACGCGACCGCGCTGGCGATGTTGCGCGACACGCCGCTGGCCGCCGCGGTGACCTTCACGCTGGCGGGCACGCAGCCCGGCCAGGCCGCCGTGATCGAGCGCGCACGCGACCAGACCGCGGTCCGCCACGGCCCGGGGCTGGCGGCCGCGAACCACTGGCAGTCGGTGGACCTGCCGGGGGCGCCTCGGTGGATCGAAAGCGCACCGCGCGCCGAACGCATGGCAGCGCTGGTCGCCCAGGGGACGGTGCCCGACGGCTTCGCCTGGCTGGAGCCGCCGCTGCTGAACCACGGCACGCGGCTGGCGGCGGTGTTGCGCCCGGCCGAGGGCCGCGTCGAACTGGTCGCGCACGAGGGTGAGCGGCGCGTGAGCGAGCCGCTGACGATCGCCGATCGCGTCGTCGAACCCGCCTGACACCGCGCCAAGGGCCGCCCTGCCCGCGCAGCAATGGCCGAACATGCGACGGCGGCCACCACGTGCGGGGCCGGCACGCACTCGCGCGGGACCTATCGCAGCAGCGCGACCAGGCCGAGCCCCACCAGCCACGCCCCGCAGGCCAGGCCAAGCCCAGGCCGTCCCGGCAGGTCCACCCGTCCCGGCGCGCGCGGGTCCACCAGCAGCGTCACCGGCCCATCGCCCTCGCGCCGTGCCAGCAGGCGGAGGTCGCGCGTCACGACGCTGACCGGCACGCCGTCCGCCAGCATGTAATCGATGCGCCAGGACGGGCCCGGCTCGAAGCGAATGGTCGCCATGGCGCGGCGCCAGGTCAGGCGCCGGACGATGCCGCGCAGGTCGCGCCGCGCCAGCACCGCGCCGAACAGGCACAGCACCAGCCCCGCCGCGGCGCCGTCCACTACAACATGCCCGCGAAGGGCAGCACCGTGACCGCATCGCCGGGTGCCACGCGCGTGACCTCCTCCGGCAATTCCGCGAAGCCGTCGGATTGCGTGAGGGAGGACAGCAGCCCCGCCCCCTCGCGCGGAAATTTTTCCGCGCGCGTCGCGCCGCCCTCGGTGCGCAGCGTGACGCGCACATATTCCCGCCGCCCGGCCTTCTTGCGGTAGTCGAAGCCCGCCACCGCGCCATAGCGCGGCAGCGGCCGGTCCGCCGCGCCAGCAAGCCGCAGCAGCAGCGGCCGCGCCAGGTGCAGGAAGCACACGACGGCCGCGACGGGATTGCCCGGCAGGCCGACCACCGGCGTCCCGCCGGCACGAAAATCCCCGCCTGCCTTCGGCAGGACGCCCATTGCCGCCGGCCGTCCGGGCTTCACCGCGAGCCGCCAGAACACGAGCGATCCGCCGGCCTCGATCGCGGCACGGACATGGTCCTCCTCGCCGGTCGAAACCCCGCCGCTGGTCAGCAGCAGGTCGTGATCGCGCGCGGCCTCCGCCAGCGCGGCCGCGGTGCGCACCGCATCATCTGGCAGGATGCCGAGGTCGCTGGCGACGCAAGGCAGGCCTGCCAGCATCGCGAGCAGGGTGAAGCGGTTGCTGTCATGCGTCTGCGCCGCGCGCAGCGGCGCGCCGGGTGGCGCGAGTTCGTCGCCGGTCGAGAAGACACCGACACGCGGCAGCGGCCGCACCGCCAGGCGCGCCTGACCCAACGCCGCCGCCAGCCCGATCTCCGCCGGCCCGAGCACACGCCCCGCAGCCAGCGCCGTGCTGCCCAGCGCCACGTCCTCGCCCGCCGGGCGCGCATTGGCGCCGCGCTTCAGGCCCGGCGGCACCAGCACAGTGTCGCCGTCGCGCTGCACGTCCTCCTGCATGACGCAGGTATCGGTGCCCGGGGGCATCGGCGCGCCCGTGAAGACGCGCAGCGCCTCCTGCCCACCGACCGGCAGCGCGGCGGCGTGACCGGCCGGCACGCGCCCGGTTTCGCGCAGCCGCGTCGGCGCGCCGGCGTCGAGGTCCGAATGGCGGAAGGCCCAGCCATCCACCGCAGCGTTGAAGAAGGGCGGCAGTGGGATCGGCGCAACCAGGTCCCGCGCCAGCACGCGGCCGCGCGCCGCCGCGAGCGGCACGATGTCCTCGCCGGTGGCGGCGGGCACGCGCGCGGCGATCAACGCCTGCGCGTCCTCCACCGACATCAGCGCGCCGCCGAAGGCGAAGCAGTCGTCGCTGAGCTGCGCCATTCAGCCCCCCTGCCAGGCGATGGTGTCGACGGGCGCGGCATGGGCCAGCACGAGTTCGGCGATCGCCGCGACATCATCGAGGCCCGCGCGCGGCAGGTCGTAGGGCGGCGCGATGTCGGACGCGACGGCCACGATGCCCGGCATCTCCGGATGCATCCACGGCTTGCCGTTGGCGGCGCGGTGCACCTCGATCTTCGGGTGCGCGTCGCGCTTGAAGCCCTCGACGATCACCAGGTCGACCGGATCCATGCGCGCGAGCAGTTCGGGCAGCGCCGGTTCGCGTGCGGTGCGCAGTTCCGTCATCAGCGCCCAGCGCACGCCGGACGCCACCATCACCTGCGACGCGCCGGCCCGGCGATGTTCAAACGAATCCTTGCCCGGCACATCGACATCGAAGCGGTGATGCGCGTGCTTCAGCGTGGAGACCCGCACACCCCACGCGATCAGCGCCGGCAGCAGCTTCACCATCAGCGTGGTCTTGCCCGCGCCGGACCAGCCGGCCAGGCCGATGATGCGCGTCACGTCGTTCATCCCCGACAAAGCGGAACGGGCGCCCGGCTCCCGCCGCGCGCCCGTCATGCGGTCCGGTGCGGGCGCGGTCAATCGCCGCCGGCAGCCTGTGCGCCGGCGGGCGGCGTGGCGCCGCGACCCTTCGCCATTTCCTTCTCGACCCACAGGTTGTGGTGCTGCTTGGCCCAGTTCAGGTCCACCTGGCCGGTCGTCATGGCGTCGGACGCGCCCTCCATGCCGATCGACCCGATGTAGATATGCGCCAGCATCACCGCGATCATCAGCACCGAGACGATGCTGTGGATGATGTGGCTGAGCTGCATGCCCGCGATGTCGGTGAAGAAGAACGGGAACACCAGCATGTAGCCGGTCACGGCCACGGCCGCGCCGCCCAGCACCGTGATCCAGAAGATACCCTTCTGCCCGGCGTTGAACCGTTCGCTGTCCGGATGCCCGTCACCGACCAGCCCGCCGCCCGAGGTGAGCCACTTCACGTCGCGCCCGTTCGGGATGTTGTCCTTCACCCAGAGCAGCAGCATCACGACGATGCCGAGCGTGAACGGGAAGGCCAGGAAGTTGTGGGCGTACTTGCCCCACTGGCTGATCGCGGTGAAGGCCTCGGGCCCCACCACCGGCAGCAGCACGTGCCGCCCGAAGGTCAGGTTCAGCCCCGACAGCGCCAGGATGATGAAGGTCGACGCCACCATCCAGTGGTTCGCACGCTCGAGCCCGTTGAAGCGCTGGATGGTGCGCCCGGCGAGGCCGCCCTCGACCGGGATGCGCCCCTTCATCATCCGGAACACCACCAGCAGGCTCAGCATGCCAAGCACCGCGATGCCGCCGACCCAGGCGAGCGTCACGTTGTGGAAGTCACGCCAGGACCGCCCGCCGGGCTGGATCAGGCTGGCTGCCTGCTGGTCCGGGATGGAGATGCGCCCGGCAACGCGCCCGCCCTGCAGCGCCTTCAGCACCTCGAGCTCATCGGCCACGGGGGGCAGCATCGACGTCGGATTGGTCGGCGTGCCGCTGACATTCGGGTTGGTCTGCGCGTGGCCAGCCACAGGCATGGCCACCAGCAGCGCGAGGGCGAGGACCAGTGCGCGCATCAGATCGCCACCGTCTCGCGGTACGCGGTGCGCCAGCCCCAGGCGCCGGAGCCGTAGCCGCGCCGCTGCACGCGCTCGCGGTAGATCTGCGCGATCACCTGGCCGTCGCCGGCGAGCAGCGCCTTCGTGCTGCACATCTCGGCACACAGCGGCAGGCTGCCCTCGGCCAGTCGGTTCGACCCGTACTGGATGTATTCGGCCTGGGTGTTGTCGGCCTGCGGGCCGCCGGCGCAGTAGGTGCACTTGTCCATCTTGCCGCGGCTGCCGAAGTTGCCGACGCGCGGATACTGCGGCGCGCCGAAGGGGCAGGCGTAGAAGCAATAGCCGCAGCCGATGCACAGGTCCTTGTCGTGCAGCACCACGGCATCCGCCGTGGTGTAGAAACAACTGACGGGACACACGGCGGCGCAGGGCGCATCCGTGCAGTGCATGCAGGCCATCGAGATCGAGCGCTCGCCCGGCTTGCCGTCATTGATGGTGACGACGCGGCGGCGGTTGATGCCCCAGGGCACCTCGTGCTCGTTCTTGCACGCAGTGACGCAGGCGTTGCATTCGATGCAGCGCTCGGCGTCGAGAAGGAACTTCATGCGGGCCATGGTTCTTGCTCCCCCTTAAGCCGCGCGGATCTGACAGAGCGTGACCTTGGTTTCCTGCATGAAGGTCACCGGGTCGTAGCCATAGGTCGTGATCGCATTCACCGATTCACCCAACACGATCGGGTCGGTGCCCTGCGGGTATTTGCTGCGCTGGTCCTCCTGCATGAACCAGCCGGCGAAGTGGAAGGGCATCCAGGCGACCCCCTTGCCGACGCGCTCGGTCACCATCGCCTTCACGCGCACGGCCTTGCCCTGCGGCATCTCGGGGCCGTTCACCAGCACCCAGGCGCCGTCGCGGATATTGCGCGGGCCGGCATCCTCGGGGTTGATCTCGACGAACATGTCCTGCTGGAGCTCGGCCAGCCACTTGTTCGACCGCGTCTCCTCGCCGCCGCCCTCGTATTCCACCAGGCGACCCGAGGACAGGATGATGGGGAAGTTCGGCGCGAGATCCTTCGCGCGGTTCTGCACCGACTGCCCCAGATGCGGCAGGCGGAAGGCGCGCCGGTCCGGCAGCGTCGGGTACTGCGCGATCAGATCGGTGCGCGGCGTGTAGATCGGTTCGCGGTGCACCGGGATCGGGTCGGGCAGGTTCCAGGCATTGGCGCGGGCCTTGGCGTTCCCGTAGGCCATCACGCCATGTTCCATGGTCACGCGGATGATGCCCATGGACAGGTCGGTCGCCCAGGAGGCGCTGCCGCCCTGCCGCGCGATCGACGCCTTCTCGGCCTCGGTCAGTTCGGCATCCCAGCCCAGGCGGGCCATCACCGCGGTGGTGAATTCGGGATAGCCGTCGGTCAGCTCCGATCCTTGCGAGTAGGACCCTTCGGCCAGCAGCGTCTGCCCGTTGCGCTCCACGCCGAAGCGCGCGCGGAAGGTGCCGCCGCCCTGCTTCACGTGCAGGTTGGTGTTGTACAGGATGTGCGTGCCCGGGTGGCGCATCTCGGGCGTGCCCCAGCAGGGCCAGGGCAGCCCGTAGAAGTCGCCGGCGATCTCGGCCGGCGCATCGGCCTTGGCGCGCAGTGTCACCAGGTCGAACTTGTCCTGGTGCTGCATGTGCAGCTTCAGGCGTTCCGGCGACTGGCCCGTGTAGCCGGTGCTGATCGCACCGCGGTTGATCTCGCGCAGGATGCTCTCGGCAACCGGGGCATTGGCGCGGATCTCGAAGCCCTTGAACACTTCCTCCTGCATGCGGAAGGTCATGTTGCGCCGCGCGGCCGCGGCGTCGATCGCGCCAGCCAGGCGGTACAGCGCCTCGTAGTCGTTCTTGCTCTCGAAGATCGGGTCGACGACCTTCGCCCCCCACTGCACAGACCGGTTCGACGCGGTGCGCGACCCGTCGCATTCGAACTGCGTGCAGATCGGCAGCAGGTAGGTGTTGTCCTTCCTGCCCGACAGCACGGCGAAGGTGGTCGGGTGCGGGTCCGCCACCACCAGCAGGTCCAGCTTCTCGAGGCCCTTCACCGCCTCGGGCATGCGGGTGACGGTGTTGCCGCCGTGCCCGAACACCACCATGGCCTTGAGGTTGTCGCGCTGCGCGAGGCCCGTCTGCGCGTTCACCGGCATGGTCACGGCATCGAAGTAGCGCGTGGTGGGGATGCCGGGCATCTCCATCATGGCCTTGCTGTCGAACCGCGACAGCATGCTCTCGTAGCTCACGCCCCACACGCGCGACCAGTGCCGCCACGCGTTCTCATCGAGGCCGTAGTACGCCGGCAGCGTGGTCACATCGAGACCGAAGTCGGTCGCACCCTGCACGTTGCAGTGGCCGCGGAAGATGTTGGCGCCCGTGCCTTCCTTGCCCACGTTGCCGGTGGCCAGCAGCAGGATCGAGTACGCGCGCACATTCGCCGTGCCGACGGTCTTCTGCGTCGCCCCCATGCACCAGATCAGCGTGGCGGGCTTCTGCGTGGCGAACATCTCCGCCACCTTGCGCAGCTGCGCTTCCGGCACGCCGGTCACGCGCTGCACCTCGGCGGGGTTCCACTTCGCGACTTCGGCGCGGACCTCGTCCATGCCGTAGACGCGCTGGCGGATGAACTCGCGATCTTCCCAGTTGTTCTGGAAGATGTGCCAGAGCATGCCCCAGATGATCGGGATGTCGGTGCCCGGGCGGATGCGCACGTATTCCGTGGCGTGCGCCGCAGTGCGCGTGAAGCGCGGGTCGATCACGATCATGTTCGCGCGGTTCATCTCCTTGCCGGAGAGAACATGCTGCAGCGAGACCGGATGCGCCTCCGCCGGATTCCCGCCCATGATGATCATGGTCTTGGAATTGCGGATGTCGTTGTAGGAATTGGTCTGCGCGCCGTAGCCCCAGGTGTTGGCCACGCCGGCGACGGTCGTCGAATGGCAGATGCGCGCCTGGTGGTCGACGTTGTTGGTGCCCCAGAAGGCCGCATACTTGCGGAACAGGTACGCGCCTTCGTTCGAGAACTTCGCGCTGCCCAGCCAGAACACGCTGTCAGGGCCCGAGGCCTGGCGCGTCGCCATCAGCTTGTCGCCGATCTCGGCCACCGCGGCGTCCCAGGTCATCCGCGTCCACTGGCCGTTCACCAGCTTCATCGGGTACTTGATGCGCCGGTCGCCGTGCACGAGCTCGCGCACCGAAGCACCCTTCGCGCAATGCGTGCCGCGGTTGATCGGGCTGTCCCAGGTGGGCTCCTGCCCGACCCAGACGCCGTTCTGCACCTCGGCGGTGACCGAACACCCGACCGAACAATGCGTGCAGATGTTCTTCACCCGCGTGACAGGCTGCTGGTGGTTCACCGGGCCGGCGGCGGCCGGGCGCACCGTGCTCAGCGGAATGGCGCCGAGCGACGCCAGGCCCACGCCCGTCACCCCGGCCTGCTTCAGGAAGCTGCGGCGGTCGAGCCCGCCCGAGGACAGCCCGGCATAGGCCGCCGCAAGCCGCTGCTTGCCCGCGCGCGCTTCGGAACGCTTGATCAGCATGATGCTTCGCCCCCTCAGCCGTCGTAGCGGTTGGTGCGGTAGAAAGCCTGCACGCCCGCGGCATTGGGCTGGTAGCGGGCCTTGAGGCGATCGGCCTCGTTTTCCTTGCGCGCAGTGCCCGCGGGCACGGCGTCGGCGCGGATCGGGCCGGCGGCCTCAACCACCGTGGCGGCCGCGGCGGCCGCACCGCCCAGGCCCAGCGCCTTCAGGAAGCCGCGGCGCTCGGACGCGCCCTTGTTGCTTGTGCTCATGTGCTGGTTCTCCCCGACATGCGTCATGGCGGCAGCCCGAGGGCCGCCTGCTCGATCTCGATGGCAATGCGTCCGAGCCGGCCGACGGCGCGGTAGAAGCGCGCGGTGCCGGCCTTCTCGATGTCCACGAAGGCGCGCCCCGCCCAGGGGCGCAGGTGCCTGGTGAAGAAGGCCTCGGCCTCGGCGGCGCCGCCGTCGAAGCTCCCCGAGAGCAGCCCGGCATAGACCTCGCACTCGGTGCCCAGATGGTCTTCCGGTTCCGCCACGCCCTCGGTGCGTTCGAGCCCGAGGCGCGCGAGGTCGCCGCGCAGTTCGGCCAGCGGCCGTTCGTGCAGGAAGCCGGTGATGTAGTAGGAGGCGAAGGGCAGCACCTCGCCGCGGCCCAGGCCGATGAACAGATCGTGAAACTCGCGCTCGGCCGAGACAGGGTCCGCCGCACGCGCGGCTGCGGCCAGCGCGCCATAGCCCTCGCCCAACGCGGTTCCGTCGCCGCGCAGCCCGGACAAGGCCGCCAGCAGACCCGAATCGGGCGCGGCCACGAGCAACCGCCCGAGCAGCGCGAACAGGCGCGCGCGCTCTACAGTCATGCCGTCGGGCCGGACGTCCAATGTGTCCTGGGCGGACATGCCGCGCTCGTTCTCCCACTCCCAGCGTTGGCCGCAGGTTATGCCAAAAGCTAAATCATCTCAAATATCTGAAATCGTTGCGAGTTATTGCGAACGCCTCTCAACTTGGCAGCGCTGATCCATGCCGGCGGGCAGCCTCGGGCGGGGTCGCCGTGGGCACCCCGGGATCATCGGGTGTCGGCGCGAGGGCGACTGAAGGCGCCTCGGGCGCGGCGGCCCCGGCGCTGGGCTGGGCCTGAAGTTCGGGCACGGCGGCGAGTTCCGGCGGTTCTTGCGCCGTCGCCGCGTCCTCCGCCGGCGCGTCCTTGGCCGGCGTATCCGGGCCGAAGATCTGCGCCAGCATCTCCCGCACGTCGCCGACCAGGTCGAGCGATGCGCCAGGCACGCCGTCCGGCGCATTGTAGTCCCAGGCATAGTCCGCCGGCCCGACGAAGTCGCGGATTGCAGGGTCGAGCGACCAGGCCTTTCGCAGCGCCGCGCGCCTCAGCGCCTCCGGCACCTCCTTGCGCAGGAAGGCGCGGATGTCGGTGGCGGCGGTCAGGCTGTCGATCGACGGCAGGCTCGCGAGGTCGAAGGTCGCAGCGGGGGTGCCAGCGGTCGGCGGGGCCTGACCGTCCTGCGCGGCGTCCGGAGGCAGGACGGGGATGCCCGGCGCCCCCGACGGCGCGAGCGCAGGCTCGGCACCAGGCGGGATCATGGCGGGGGGCTCCGGCATCGGGGCGACAGGCGCGGCGTCGCGCGCCTGCGGGTCCTCCGGCGCGCGCCCCGCCTCCGCCGCGCGCTTGCGGCGCGACCAGCGGGAGAGGAAGCCTTCGTCGCTCATGGATCGTCCACCCGCGACCGGCGGCCGAGCGCCTCCGTATCCGCGCGGTCGCGCTTGCGCTTGTGGAATTCGCGCTGCTTGTGGTGTTCGGCCACGAAGCGTTCGACCAGCAGGCGCAGGCGGGGCGGCATGGGCAGGGCCTCGAGCAGGTCGGTGCCGGATTCGGCGTAGAGCTGCGCCTCACCCGCATCGACGGTCACGGCCTGCAGCGCATAGCCGGGCGCGGTCGCGACCGGGCGCAGCAGCACCCACACGCGCGGCGGATCCTGTTCGAGGTTGTGAATGTAGTTGTCGGTGTCGGTCGGGTGCAGCGCGACCTCGGCGCGACCGGCCAGGAACAGCGTGCGGCCGGCCTCCTCGCGCAGCACGGTCCAGGGGGGCGCGTCGGGGAAGTCCTCGAGCACCTCGCGCGGTTGCCAGGCGTGCTCGGCCCAGGGCGTCACGCCGGGGCGGCGTTCGACCACCACGCCGACCTCGACGCGCACGGTGCCGGGCACTTCCAGCGTCATGCGGCGTCCTCCCGCGCGACCAGCGGCAGCCCGGCGACCAGGTTCTGCGGCTTCATGCGCACCCGGTTCGCCGCATCCATCGCCAGCGCCAGATACACCGGCCGGCCCGCGACGCGCGGCAGCACGCGCGATGCGTCGCGGAACTCCAGCACGCCGAGCCACAGGATGCGCGCGAGGCGTTCCTGCCGCACCTTCTTCCCGTGCCACAGGTCGTTCGCGATCGACGTCGCCTCGGCATCCAGGCCGACATGCCAGCTCCAGTCGCGGTCCTCGATGACCGGCACCGCGCGGATCGCGACCTCCTCGCCGAACAGATGTCGGATGAAGCGTTCCAGCATGCGCGCGATGCCCGCGGCACCCGCGCGCCCCTCGGCGATGTCGAGAGCGAAGTCGTGTGCGTCGGACCGGCCGTGATAGAGGTGCGCATTGCCGTCGTTCAGCACGTCGATCTCGACCTCGCGCGGCGGCGCGCCGGCTTCCACCAGCAATTGCCCGAGCGCGCCAAAGCCGCCGTCGCGGCCGCGCATATCGACCACTTCCTCGTCCGCGAGCAGCGTCGCGCCCTGGTGGATGCCGGCGCGCTGCGTGCGGAACAGCAGTTCGCCGGCGCGCAGTGCAAAGGGATCGCCCTCGCCCTCGAGTGCGGCACGCGCGACCAGGTGCGTGAGCATCTGCAGCAGGATCGGCGGAATGCCCGCGACACCCTCGCGATACAGCGCGACCCAGGCGGCCTCGAGCGTGGGATGGGCCGCGACGCGATCGCGGAAGGCCAGGAACTGCGTGAAATTCTCCTGCGCATCGGCATCCGCCAAAGCGGCGATGCGCGCGGCGTCCACCGATTGCAGCGGCGCGGCCATCAGCGCGGCATGCAGCGCGCGCTCGGCCTCGCAGGCTTCGTCGGGCGGGATCAGCTCGGGCCGCGCGAGGAAAGCACGCCACAGGTCCTCGGTCGCGACCAGGCGGCCGTGGTCCGCCACGTCACACAGGTGATGGCCGGCGGCGACCCAGAAATCGCCGGGCGAAAGCACGGCGCTCATGGTTCGCGCCGCGCCATGCGCGCGAGGTCGGGATGGATCGGCGCTTCCTCCTCGCCATCGACGGCCACCGCGGCGAAGACCGGCAGCGCATCGAAGCGGCGATGGTCCTGCGGGCGTTCGTGCAGGGTGCGGAACTGCTCGCGGACCTCGCCGCCGTCGAGGCTGCGGCTGAGGGCCACGAGCGTGCCGGGCGGATGGTCGCAGAGCGATTGCGCGAAGGCGATCTCGTCCTCGGCCGCTGCGCGCGCCGCGGCATCGTCGGGTGCGCCGAGCGTGCTGCGGATATGCGCTGCCAGCGCCCCCACGGCCGCCTCGTGCTGCGCCGGCGTGGCGGTGACCACCTGCACTAGCGTGGACCACCCGAAGGAGGACAGGCCCAGGAACCCCGCGCGGAAGGCCTGGCGTCGCTTGCCCTCGAGCACGGCCACGTCGTCGTCCCAGAAGCAGAAGCCGCCGGGCACGGCCCATTCGCCGGGTTCGGCCGCGCGCGGGAACACCAGCGCGTCGGAAGGGTCGAGCCGGATGGTGCGCAGCAACTTCATGCCGCCACCTGCAAGGCGCGGTGTTCGCGCTGCCCGCCCTGGTCGAGCACCAGCGCGCCGGTCGCAGGGTCGATGCCGCGCCGCCCGCCCGCGCCGATCGCGGGGTCGAGCCGCGCCAGGTAGCGTTCCGCCATCACGCGAAACCCGCGCGCCTGCCAGTCGGCGAGCGTCGCCATGAGGTGGCGCGCCCAGGCGGCGGTCATTTCGGCTGGCGTGGTGTCGGCGTAGCCTTCCTCGAACAATGTGGTGCGGCCGGGGTCGCGGCCGGGATCCTGGTCGGATGCGGCGAAGGCGGCCTCGATGCCGACCACGACCCAGTCGGGCACCTCAGAATCGGCGCAGCCGGGCGGGGTCGCGAGGCGCGCGGCGCCGACCAGGCCGCCATTGACGCGGATGCCGACCGGCCAGTCGAAGGTCAGCGGCACCTCGGGCGGGCCGAGCGCGCCGGCGGCATCGGCGAAGGCCACCATAGCGGCCAGCAGCGCAGCGCGCGCGGCCGACAGCGGCTGTTCGGGTTCCAGCACGACCGCGGCCTCGATCCGCGCCCAGGACCTGGCCCAGACCAGCGTGCCCGCGCCGTGCTGCGGTGCCTCGGCCACCGCGCGCGTCATCGCGTCTCCGCCCTCGCGCAAGGCGATGATGGGGGTGAAGACGCTCGGCAGGTCGGGCAGGCCCTCGGACACGCGCTCCCTCGTATCATTGTGCGACCCGGCATATATGCGCCCGACCCCGAAGCACCAAACGGGGGCGTCGGGGGGCCAGGCGGCATGAGCGGAACGGATGGGCGCATCGCCCTGGTGTGCAGCTGCGAGGACACGATGCGCCTCGACGAGCGCGCCATCGCGCGCGGCTGCGGCGCCGAACTGCGCACGGCCGAACAGCTCTGCATGGCGCAGCTCGATCGCTTCATGGCGGCGCTCGCGACCGGGCGGCCGGTGACCGTCGCCTGCACCGCCCAGGCGCCGCTGTTCGCGCAGGAAGCGGCCGAGGCCGGTGCCGCCGCACCCACCTTCGTGAACGTCCGCGAGCAGGCCGGCTGGGCCGCCGAGGGTCGCGCCGCCGGCCCCAAGATGGCCGCGCTGCTGGCTGCCGCCGCCGAACCGATGCCTGCCACGCCACTGGTGCCGCTGGAGAGCCAGGGCGTCACGCTGGTGCTCGGGCGCGATGGCGTGGCGCTGGAGGTGGCGGCGCGCCTGGCCGACCGGCTGGACCTCACGGTGCTGCTGACCGGCGCGGAAGCGGTCACGCCGCCGCGCAGCGCGCCCTTCCCGGTGATGAAGGGGCGCGCGCGCGCCGCGACCGGGTACCTCGGCGCCTTCGAGGTCACCGTGGATGGTGCGGCGATGCCGCGCCCTTCCTCCCGCGCGCAGTATGAATTCGGCCCCGGCAAGGATGGCGCGACCAGCCGCGCGGACATCGTGCTGGACCTGACCGGCGGCGCGCCGCTGTTCCCCGCGCATGAGGTCCGCCAGGGCTACCTGCGCGCCGACCCCGCGGACGCCGCCGCGGTGGAACGCGCCATCGTCGCTGCCGGCGAACTGGTCGGCACGTTCGACAAGCCGCGCTTCATCGCCTTCGATGGCGGGCTGTGCGCGCATGCCCGCAACAAGCGCAACGGCTGCACGCGCTGCATCGACCTGTGCCCCACCGGCGCCATCGCGCCGGGCACCGGGACGTTGAAGGACCAGGTCGTGATCAGCGCCGAGATCTGCGCGGGCTGCGGCGCCTGCGCGGCGGTCTGCCCGACCGGGGCGGCGACCTACACGCTGCCGCCGCCGGCGGCGATGGCACGGCGCATCCGCGCTCTGCTGCTGGCCTATCGTGCCGCAGGCGGCGAGGCGCCGGTGCTGCTGCTGCACGACGACACGCAGGGCGAACCGATGCTCGATGCGCTGTCGCGCCACGGCGATGGGCTGCCGGCCCGCGTGCTGCCATTGCGGGTGAACGAGCCGACCGCGATCGATCTGTCGTTGCTGACGGGCGCCTTCGCCTGGGGTGCCTCCGCGGTGCGCGTGCTGCTGCCGGCGCGCGGGCGGCACGGCGCGGAGGGCCTGGCGCGCAACATCGAGACGGTGAACGCCACGCTGGCAGGGCTCGGGCTGGGCCATGCGGTTGCGCCCGCCGCGACGATCGAGACCGACGATCCCTTCACGCTGGGCGAGGCGCTGGCCGCGCTGCCGCGCGCGGGCTTCGGCTTCGCGCCGTCCACGCACCAGGCGATCGGCACGCCGCGCGAGATGGCGCTGCAGGGGCTGCGCGCGCTGCGCGAGGCGGCGGGGTCCGCGACGGCGACGGTGGCGCTGCCCGCGCTCGCACCCTTCGGCGTGGCGCAGGTGAATGTCGCGGGCTGCACGCTGTGCCTCGCCTGCACGAGCGTCTGCCCGACCTCGGCGTTTTCGGCGAACCCGGAGACGCCGCAGTTGCGCTTCCTCGAGGATGCCTGCGTGCAGTGCGGGCTGTGCGCGGCGACCTGCCCGGAGAAGGTGATCACGCTGGAGCCGCGGCTGAACTTCGACGCGGCCGCGGCGACGCCGGTCGTGGTGAAGCAGGAGGAACCGGCTTCCTGCCCGCGCTGTTCGAAACTGTTCGGCACCAAGGCGTCGATCGCGCGCGTGAAGGCGAAGCTGAGCGCGCACTGGATGTTTGCCGACCCGGCGCGCATCGCGATCCTGGACCTGTGCGATGATTGCAGGATCACGGAGGCGACGAGCGGCGGGTTCGACCCCTATGCCGGGGCGCCGCGGCCGGTGACGAAGACGACCGAAGATTATCTGCGCGAGGCGGAGCGGGCGAAGAAGGCGGACGAGTAGGCCGGGCATCGCTTTACGGCTTTAGGACTTTGGACCTTTAATCGCCTCGGGCTGCGCGGGGCTCAGCGGTGTGGTCGCAGCAGGGTGGCTGGGAAATCCGCCATCAAAGGCGCTCAAGATCACGGGTAGGTCGGGCTATGCCCGGTGAACAGCCGGCCGCCATCCAGGAGGCACGCAAACTCCGGGTCGTTGGTAGGAATTATTTCGCATGCTGGCCGGCGCGATGCAAGCCTTATCCGGCGCCGCAACCCGCCTGGGGACCAGGACGCGGCCATTGTCACGGCCCGCGCGGTCGCTCGGTCAGTTCCGCGGCAGCCGCGCCACCATGGGCGCATCCGGATTCTGCGCCCGGTGCCGCAGCAGGTGGTCGGCCAGGACACAGGCCAGCATCGCCTCACCCACCGGCACCGCGCGGATGCCCACGCAGGGGTCGTGGCGGCCCTTGGTCAGCACCTCGACCTCCCGCCCCTGGCGGTCCACCGAGGCGCGCGGCGTCAGGATCGAACTGGTCGGCTTCACCGCGAAGCGCGCCACCACCGGCTGGCCGGTGCTGATGCCGCCCAGGATGCCGCCCGCGCGGTTCGACCCGAAGGCCACGGTGCCGTCGGGATTCATGCGCATCTCGTCAGCATTGTCGCTGCCGGTCAGGCTGGCGGCGCCGAAGCCATCGCCGATCTCGACGCCCTTCACGGCGTTGATGGACATCAGCGCGGCGGCGATGTCGGCATCGAGCTTGCCGTAGATCGGCGCGCCGAGCCCGGGGGGCAGGCCGTCCGCCACCACCTCGATCACCGCGCCCACGGAATCGCCGGATTTGCGCAGCGCCAGCAGCCGGTCCTCCCAGCGTGCCGCGGCGGCGCGGTCGGGGCAGAAGAAGGCGTTTTCGTCCACCGCCGCCCAGTCCCAGGCGGCGGGGTCCACCCAATCCCCGCCCATCGCGACCAACGCCCCGCGCACGCGCACATCGGGGCCGAGCACCTTGCGCGCGATGGCACCGGCGGCCACGCGCATCGCGGTCTCGCGCGCGCTGGAACGCCCACCGCCGCGATAGTCGCGGATGCCGTATTTCAGTTCGTAGGTGATGTCGGCATGGCCGGGGCGGAAGCGCTCGGCGATCTCGGAATAGTCCTTGGATCGCTGGTCGGTGTTCTCGATGTGCAGCGCGATGGGCGTGCCGGTGGTCAGCCCGTCCATCACGCCCGAGAGGATGCGCACCTCGTCGGCTTCCTGGCGCTGCGTGACGAATTTCGACTGGCCGGGGCGGCGACGGTCCAGGAAGGGCTGGATATCGGCCTCGGTCAGCGCGATGCGCGGCGGCACGCCATCGACCACGGCGCCGATGGCCGGGCCGTGGGATTCGCCCCAGGTGGTGACGCGGAACAGGTGGCCGAAGGTGTTGTGGGACATGTCCCCTGGCCCTTAGCGTGTCGCGGCGGGAGCCTCAACGGGCGGGGGATGTCATGCTCGCGGGACAATTGGCGCTGGTTGCCGCGGCGGCCTTCGGCGGGGCGGCCATCTACATCAACCTGGCCGAGCAGCCGGCCCGGCTGATGCTGGATGACCAGGCGCTGCTGGCGCAGTGGAAGCCGGCCTACAAGCGGGGCTTCGCCATGCAGGCCACGCTGGCGGTGGTGGGCGGCGTGCTGGGCATGCTGGCCTGGTGGCAGTCCGGCGGCGTGGCCTGGGGCATCGGTGCGGCGGTGCTGCTGGCGAACTGGCCCTTCACGCTGCTCGGCATCATGCCGACCAACCATCGCCTGCAGGCCATCGCGCCGGAGTCAGCCGGGGCCGAGAGCCGCGCGCTTATTCGACGCTGGGGCATGCTGCACGCGGTGCGGAGCGCGCTGGGCGCGATCGCGACGTTGCTGTTCGTGGCGGCGTCGCTGGGCTGAACCGGCGCGCCCGGTCGGGGGGGCGCGCCGGCGGCGCGCTACCGGTCCGTCCGCGGCCCGCCGCGAAAGGTGCAGGTCACCATCGTGATGGTGGTGCGCGGTGCGTTCGGGTCGGCGTCGAGCGGCTGCACCTCGTCTACCCGCTCGACCAGGAAGGGGCGGGCCATATCGCAGTAGCGCGCGACGGCAGACCCGCCAGGCTGGCCGGTGTCGGTCAGGAAGACCAGCGCATCCCCGGCGCGGCAGCGCAGGCGCAGGCGCTGTTCGGCCTCGTGCTCGCTCACGCGCATCGCGTCGGGACCGGTCACGCGCACCGCCGTCCAGCAGCGGGCGTCCTCCATCTGGGCCTGGGCCGGCGGGGCCGCCGGCAGCGCCGCGACGACGGCAAGCGCGACGGCCGGAAGGAAACGGCGGATCATCGTGGGCATGGCCCAGGATTAGCCCGGAACCGTGGCCGTCTCAATCGGCGCCTGGCGTAGCAGCGTCAGCAGCGCCTGGCCGCGCGGCGACAGCCGATAGCCGGTCTCGAGGCTCTCGGTCAGGCCGAGCGCCTTCAGCTGCCGCACGCGGGTCTTGAACACCGCGGTTTCGAACCCGAGGCCGGCGGCGAGGTCACCGGCGCGCCGGCCCGGCGCGGCGGCGATGGCCTCGATCGCGCGCCGCGTCCAGGCGCCCTGCGGGCTGGCCCGGTCAATGCGGCCGAGCCGCTGGCGCAGCGCATCGGCCTCGGCGGCCGAAAGCCCGGCCTGCGCCCGCAGGGCGATGCGCGGGTCGGGGCCGGCGAGGCGCAGCACGACGCGGTGGACCGCGCCCTCGCCGCGCGCGAGGGCTGCGCGCAGAGCCGCCAGGTCAGGAAAGCCGGCCTGTTGCGCGTCCCGGGCGGTCAGGCTGGCCGGGTCGACCGTCGCGACCGCGTCGAATGCCAGTTGCCCGACCGGCGTCAGCAGCGTGCCGCCGGGCCGGGCCGGCGGCCGGGTCGCGCGCCGGAAGGCCAGGGTGATGCGCCCTGCCGCGATGCCTTCCAGCACGGCGCGGCGAAACAGCATGGCGCGGGCGGCTCAGCCCTTCTCCACCGTGATGTCCGGCGCATCGGGGTTCTTCATGCCGACCACGTGGTAGCCGCTGTCGACGTGGTGCACCTCCCCGGTCACGCCCGAGGACAGGTCGGACAGCAGATACAGCCCCGACCCGCCGACATCCTCGATGGTGACGTTGCGGCGCAGCGGCGCATTGTACTGGTTCCAGCGCAGGATGTAGCGGAAGTCGCCGATGCCGCTGGCCGCCAGGGTCTTGATCGGGCCGGCGGAGATGGCGTTCACGCGGATGCCGCGCTCGCCCAGGTCGGTCGCCATGTAGCGCACACTGGCTTCCAGCGCCGCCTTGGCCACGCCCATCACGTTGTAGTGGGGCGTGACGCGCTCGGCGCCCAGGTAGGACAGCGTCAGCAGCGATCCGCCGGTGGACATGAGGGCCGCGGCGCGCTGGCCGACCGCCACGAAGGAGAAGCAGGAAATGTCCATCGCCTGCAGGAAGGCGCTGCGCGGTGTGTCCAGGTAGCGCCCGCGCAGGAACTGCTTGTCGGCATAGCCGATGGCATGCACCAGGAAGTCGATCCTGCCCCAGGCCTTCGCAACGGCGTCGAAGGCGGCGTCCATGCTGGCGTCGTCGCCCACGTCGCAGGGCAGCACCAGGGAGGAGCCGATGCTCTCGGCCAGCGGCTTCACGCGCTTCTCGAGCGCCTCGCCCTGGTAGGTGAAGGCGACCTCGGCCCCCTGGGCGGCCACGGCGCGGGCAATGCCCCAGGCGATCGACCGGTCGTTCGCCACGCCCATGACCAGCCCGCGCTTGCCCTGCATGAGGGTGCCGGTCGCGATCCGGGGCTCTGGCGTGGCGTCGTTCATGCGGTCGGGGCCCGTCCGGATGGTTGGGGAGGCGGCGGTGGTGCCATGGCGAAGGGTGCGGGGCAAGAGAGTTCCGCCCCCGTCACTTCCCGCCGCGCGCCGCCGGCGCGACTGTTCCGCGCGACTCCGCCCGGGCGCCGCCCCTTGCCCCATCGCGCCGCGGCCCGATACAGGCAGGGGCAAGGAGCACCGACATGGACGGCATCGCCACCACCGACGACCCGATCGCGATCTTCGAGGCCTGGATGGCCGAGGCCGCCGCCAGCGAACCCAACGACCCGAACGCGGTGTGCCTGGCCACCTGCACGCCGGATGGCATGCCCTCCGCGCGGATGGTGCTGCTGAAGGGCGTCGATCCACGCGGCTTCGTGTTCTACACCAACCTGGAAAGCCGCAAGGGCGGGGAGTTGGCGGCCAACCCCAACGCCGCGCTGTGCTTCCACTGGAAGACGCTGGCGCGGTCGGTGCGCGTTGAAGGCGCGGTCGAGCCGGTGAGCGAGGCCGAGGCGGATGCCTATTATGCCTCCCGCGCACGCACCTCGCGGCTGGGGGCCTGGGCGTCGAAGCAGTCGCGCCCGCTGGAGAGCCGCTTCGCGCTCGAGAAGGCGGTGGCGGAATACGGGCTGAAGTACGCGATCGGCGAGATCCCGCGCCCGCCCTTCTGGTCGGGCTTCCGAGTCCTGCCGCAGCGCATCGAGCTGTGGCGCGACATGCCCTTCCGCCTGCACGAACGGCGCGTGTTCCATCGTGACGGCGCGGGCTGGCGGATCGAGACGCTATATCCGTGAGCATCCCGCCGGCGCAGGCGGAGGCGGCCACGCTGCTGGCGCGGCTGTCCGGCGCCGCGCCGGTGGAGACGCATATCTCGGCGGTATTCGTCGGGCGCGATACCGCATGGAAGCTCAAGAAGGCGGTGGCGCTGGGCTTTTTGGATTTTTCGGCAGTCGACGACCGCGAGCGCTTCTGCCGGCGCGAACTCGCGCTGAACGCGCCGCAGGCGCCCGGGCTGTACCGCGACGTGGTGGCCATCACGCGCGGGGATGACGGCGCGCTGCGGATCGGTGGCGATGGACCGGCGGTGGACTGGGTGCTGCGGATGGACCCGGTGCCGCCCGCGGATTTCCTCGATGCCGTGGCGGCGCGCGGGGGGCTGGCGCCCGCGCTGCTCGATGCCGCGGCGGACGCGGTGGCGGCGATGCACGGCGCGGCCGAACGTGCGGCGGTGGATGCGCCGGCGGCGCTGTCACGCATTCTGGAAGGCAATATCCCCGCGGCGCGGCGCGCGGGCCTGGACGCGGCGCGCGTGGAGGCCTGGGCGGGCGCGGCGCGGCGCGAATTGGCGCGCATCGCCCCCGTGCTGGCGGCGCGCGCGGCGGCGGGCTTCGTGCGGCGCGGGCATGGCGACCTGCATCTGGGCAACCTGTGCCTGCGCGCGGGCCGTCCGGTGCTGTTCGACGCGCTGGAATTCGACGAGGCGCTGGCGCGCATCGATGTCGGCTACGACCTGGCCTTCCTGCTGATGGACCTGGATGCGCGCGTCGGGCGCGACGCGGCGAACCGCGTGCTGAACCGCTACGTGGCCCGCACCGGCGATGCCGGGCTGGTGGCGGGGCTGCCGCTGTGGCTGTCGCTGCGCGCGATGATCCGCGCGCATGTGGAGGCGACGCGGCAGCGCGACGGCGCGGCGCTGTTGGCGGCGGCTGAGGCGCATCTTTCGCCCGCCGCGCCCCGCCTGGTCGCGATCGGCGGGTTGCAGGGGACGGGCAAGTCGACGCTGGCGCGCGCGCTGGCGCCGGCGCTGGGCCGCTGCCCGGGCGCGCTGGTGCTGCGCACGGACGAAGCCCGCAAGCGGCGCTTCGGCGTCGCACCCGAGCAACGGCTGCCGCCCGAGGCCTATGCACCGGCGGTCAGCGCGGCGGTGCACGAGGAGGTCTTCGACATGGCCGTCGCGGCGCTGGCAGGCGGCCAGGCAGTGCTGCTGGACGCGGTGTTTCTCGACCCCACGATCCGCACCCGCGCGGCGGCGCTTGCGCACGCGGCCGGCCTGCGCTTCGACGGGCTGTGGCTGCAGGCGCCGCTCGAGGTGCTGCGCACGCGCATCGCGGCGCGGCGCGACGATGCCTCGGACGCCGACGAGGCGGTGTTGCTGCGCGCCGCCGCCGCCGATCCGGGCCGCATCGACTGGCAGCGGATCGACGTGACGCACGACGGCGAGGGCGCCGCGCGCGCCGCCCTTGGCAAGGATGCGTGATTCCTGTGCTAGGCTCCGGCACTGCAGGGAAGCAACGACCAACGAACCACGGTTGGGGAGACTGGAACCATGGCCTATCGCCGCCTGCTGCTGCCGCTGACCGGAACCGCCTCGGGTGAGGCGGCGCTGGCCACTGCGCTGATCGCCGCGCGCGCCTGGGGTGCCCATGTGCATTGCCTGCATGTGCGCGTCGATGCGCGCGATGTCGCACCCCTGGCCGGCGAGGGCCTGTCGGGGGCGATGATCGAGGAGATGATGGCCGCCACCGAACGCGAGAGCGGCGAGCGTGCCGATCGCGTGAAGGCGCTGTTCGACCGCTTCACCGCGGGCCTGGGCGGCGTGACGCTGGCCGACAATCCCGACACCGCGGCCAAGACCGAGGGCCCGACGCTGTCCTTCGAATCCATCCCGGGTCGGGAGGAGGACGTGGTCGCGCAGCAGTCGCGCCTTTACGACATGGCGGTGGTGCCGCACCCGGAGGCAGGCGAGGACGTGTCGAGCAGCGATGCGCTGCACGCCATCCTGTTCGATTCCGGCCGGCCGGTGCTGATCGCCCCGCGCGTGGCACCCGCCGACATCGGCACGCGGGTCTGCGTGGCCTGGAACGGCACGGCCGAGAGCGCGGCCGCCGTCGCCGCGGCGCTGCCCTGGCTGCACAAGGCCTCCGCCGTGCGCATCCTGGCGTCGGACGAATACCAGCGGCGCGGGCCGAAGGCGGAGGGCATCCAGGCCTATCTGCGCTGGCACGGCATCCAGGCCGAGATCACCCCCTTCAAGCCGGTCACGCGCGAAGTGGGTGCGGGGCTGCTGGGCGCGACGCGCGACTTCGGCGCCGATCTGCTGACCATGGGCGCGTATTCACATTCGCGCCTGCGCCAGCTGATCCTGGGCGGGGTGACGCGGCACGTGCTGGAGAATGCCGAAATTCCCGTGATGATGTGCCGCTGAAGCCATTTCCGCTCGCTTGGGCTCGCTGCAACGCCTCCGGCCCGTTGTTTTGACGAGCATCTTCACCCGACCAGATGATTCCACCTGATCGGGATCTGCTCTAGGCGCATCATCACGCGCCTGAATGGGCGCGATCAGGGCCGCCGCGTGGCGGCGCCCGCCCCGCGGGCCTATCTCCCGCTGCAACTGGCGCGGCACCCCGCGCCGCAGACGGAGCAAGGCACCATGATCGACGTGCGACCCTTCAGCAGCCTCGGCAAGGCGAAGTTCGGCTGGCTCGACGCCAACCACCATTTCTCCTTCGGCCACTACATGGACCCGCAGCGCATGGCCTGGGGCAAGCTGCGCGTCTGGAACGACGACGAAATCGCGCCAGGCACCGGCTTCGACCCCCACCCGCACCGCGACATGGAGATCATCACCTATGTCCGCGAGGGGGCCATCACCCACAAGGACAACATGGGCAACGAAGGCCGCACCGAGGCCGGCGACGTCCAGGTGATGAGTGCCGGCACCGGCGTGGTGCACGCGGAATACAACCTCGAACCCGGCAAGACGACGCTGTTCCAGATCTGGATCGTGCCCGACAAGCGCGGTGCGAAGCCGTCCTGGGGGGCGAAGCAGTTCCCCAAGGAAAAGCGCGAGGCCGGCTTTGACGTGCTCGCCTCCGGCCGGCCGCAGGATGCGGGCAACGGCGCGCTGCCGATCAACGTGGACGGGGCGGTGCTCGCGACCACACTGAAGAAGGGGCAGACGCTGGTGCAGCCGCTGGGCGAAGGCCGCGCGGCCTACCTGGTGGCGGCGCGCGGCGCGGTCACGGTGAACGGCGTGGCAGCGGCCGCACGCGACGGCATCGCCATCCGCGACGAACGCGAATTCGCCATCACGGCGACCGACGACGCGGAACTGGTGATGGTGGAGGTTGCGGCGGACTGACGCAGCGACGGCTCCGGCCGGCCCACCGGCCGGCCGGGCCACCCGACCACGGGAAGGCGCGCGATTCTGCCGCAAGGCCTTCGCGCGCAGCCCCGCCACGGCCTATCCTTCGGATAACGAACCGAGGAGACGCCGCCATGCCCAGCCTGCCCGACGGCACGCCCATCCCCGCGCTCGGCCAGGGCACCTGGCATATGGGCGAAGGCGCACGCTCGCGGGCCGAGGAAGCCGACGCGCTGCGGCTCGGCCTCGACCTCGGCATGACACTCATCGACACCGCCGAGATGTACGCCGAGGGCGGCGCCGAGGAGGTGGTGGGCGAGGCCATCGCCGGGCGGCGCGACGAGGCCTTCCTGGTGTCGAAGGTCTACCCGCACAACGCCTCGCGCCACGGCGCGATCGCCGCCTGCGAACGCAGCCTGAAACGCCTGCGCGTCGAAACCATCGACCTGTACCTGCTGCACTGGCGCGGGTCCCACCCCCTCAGCGAGACCGTCGAAGCCTTCGAAGCGCTGAAGCGCGATGGCAAGATCCGCCACTGGGGCGTGTCCAACTGCGACGTGGACGACCTCGAGGAACTCGGCCCCGCCCTGGCGAACTGCGCGGCCGACCAGGTCCTGTACAGCCTCGAACACCGGGGCATCGAATACGACCTGCTGCCTTTCTGCACCCAACGCCAGATGCCCGTCATGGCGTACTCGCCAGTCGGCCAGGGCGGCAAGCTGCTGCGCCACCGCGCCCTTCACGACGTCGCCGCACGCTACGGCATCACCCCCGCACAGGTCGCCATCGCCTGGACCCTCAGGCACCCGCACATCATCAGCATCCCGAAATCCAGCACCCCCACCCACATCCGCCAGAACGCGGCGACGCGCGACATCCACCTGACGCCGGACGACCTGACCACCCTCGACACCGCCTTCACGCCACCGGCACGAAAACGCGGGCTGGCGATGCTGTAGGGGCGGGCGTTCCCGGAGAGGGGCTTTGCCCCCCTCCGGACCTCCCCCCACCAAGGGGCAACGGCCCCTTGGATCGCGGATTTTGAATCGGGGAGATTGGGGAGGGGCATCGTCGGTGCCGCGCGGCGCGAAGGTTGCGCCATGCCCCTCCCCAATCTCCCCGATCAAGTCGAGGGGTCCAGGGGCCTTTAGGCCCTTGGTGGGTGGGGTTCGGGGAGGGCAAAGCCCTCCCTGAGGACCGCCCACGCCTACCGGAACACCGGCACCGCGTTGTCGTCCTGTGGTGGTGGGGGTGGTGCGTCGATGGTGACGCTGGCGGGGTCCACGCCGGTGCCGCGGTCGAGCCAGTAGGTCACGCTTTCGGGCCAGGCGATGACGATGGCGACCAGCAGCAGTTGCAGGAACAGCCACGGGACGGCGCCCCAGTAGATGTCGCGGGATCGCACTTCCTTGGGCGCGATGCCGCGCAGGTAGAACAACGCGAAGCCGAAGGGCGGGTGCATGAAGCTGGTCTGCATGTTGATGCACAGCAGCACGCCGAACCACACCAGGTCGATGTCGAGCTTGGCCGCCACCGGGGCCAGCAGCGGCACCACGATGAAGGCGATTTCGAAGAAGTCGAGGAAGAACGCCAGGAAGAAGATGAAGACGTTGACGAAGATCAGGAAGCCGGTCTGGCCGCCGGGGAGCTGGGCGAGCAGGTGTTCGATCCAGTGGCTGCCCTCCACGCCCTGGAACACCAGCGAGAAGACGGTGGCGCCGATCAGGATGAAGATCACCATGGCGGTGATGCGCATGGTGTTGGACATGGCTTCGCGCAGCAGCTTCCAGGTGAAGCGGCGGTTGATGACCGCCAGTACCACCGCGCCGACCGCGCCCATGGCGCCCGCTTCGGTGGGCGTGGCCAGGCCCATGAAGATGGTGCCGAGCACCAGGAAGATCAGGACGATCGAGGGCACCATGCCCTTCAGCACGCGCCACCACAGGCCCCAGCCGCGCGGCACGAGCGCTTCCGGCGGCAGCGCCGGGACCTTGTGCGGCGCGAAGAACGACACGCAGGCGATGAAGCCCATGAAGAGCAGGATCTGCAGCACCGACGGCCCGATCGCGCCGGCGTACATGTCGCCGACCGACTTGCCGAGCTGGTCGCCCAGCACGATCAGCACGAGCGAAGGCGGGATGACCTGCGTGATGGTGCCCGAGGCCGCGATCACGCCGGTGGCGATGCGCATGTCGTAGCCGTAGCGCATCATGATGGGCAGCGAGATCATGCCCATGGCGATGACCGATGCCGCGACGGTGCCGGTGATCGCGCCCAGGATCGCGCCCACGATGATGACGGCGTAGGCGAGCCCGCCTGGGACTTTCCCGAACAATTGCCCGGTGCCTTCGAGCAGGTCCTCGGCCAGGCCGCAGCGTTCCAGGATGGCGCCCATCAGGGTGAAGAACGGGATCGCCAGCAGCAGGTCGTTGGACAGGATGCCGAACACCCGAAGCGGCAGGTTGCCCAGGTAGGCGGCCGTGAAGAAGCCCAGTTCGATCGACACGAAGCCGAAGAACAGCCCGACGGCACACAGGCTGAAGGCCACCGGGAATCCCAGCAGCAGGAACACCACCAGGCCGCCGAACATCAGCGCCGGCATGATCTCGAGACTGGGGATCATTGTTCCGGCCGCTGGTATTCGTCGAGTCGTACCACGGCGGGGTCCATGCCGCGCAGGGCGGCGATGCGCTTCACCAGTTCCGACAGCCCCTGCAGGCTGACCAGCGCGAAGCCGATCGGCAGAAGGATCTTGACCGGCCATCGCAGCAGGCCGCCGGCGTTGGAGGATGTCTCCCCGCGCATCCAGGAATCGACGAACATCGGCCAGGTCATCCAGGCCAGCAGCAGCATCGCCGGCAGCAGGAAGAAGATGATGCCGAAGACGTCGATCCAGAGCTTGGTGCGCGGCCCGACCCAGCCATAGACCAGGTCCACGCGGACGTGTTCGTTGCGCTTGAGCGTATAGGCGGCGCCAAGCATGACGGTGCCGGCGAACAGGTACCACTGCACCTCGAGCCAGGCATTGGAGGACAGCGAGAAGCCGTAGCGCATGGCGGCGTTGCCGGCGCTGATGGCGCAGGCCGACAGCACGAGCCAGTCCGCCACGCGGCCGAACAGCGCGTTCATGGCATCGACGCCGCGGCTGAAACCGAGCAGGGCGTGCATCTCAGCGTGCGTCCGGGCCGCGCTGCGGCCGGTCCTGGCGGCGCATGGCGCCCTGGCCTCCGTGTGTTGGCCCCGGGATGAGGCGCGGCGGCGTCTAGCGCGGTTCGGCGCCGGTCGGAAGGGCCGGGATCGCAGCGCGGCGCCCCGGGGCGCGGGGCGCCACGCAGCGGTTGGTCCCCGGCGGAACGGGTTTGGGCGGTGCGGTGGGGGGGTTTGCGGCGCGGGGCCGGCGATTGGGGCTGCGGCGCGCGAGGGGCGTTCGGCACCTGCGCGCTCGCGCTGCGTCCCGTCGCCGGGGGCAGGCGCCAGGCCCGGCGTGCCGAGGCGCGACGGGCCGCCGGCGGAACGGCGCGGCGGAGGTGCGGCCCAGGCTGGCCGCGGCGCGGCGCGGGGGCCTATCCTTCCCTGGTGACTCGACACCCCTCATCGTGCTGACGGTCCTTGCCCTGCTGGTCGGTGCCCTGGTCCTGCTGGGGGCTGTGGCCTGGTGGCTGGCGCGCTCGGCAATCGGGGCGCGGGCGGTGCATGGCGGCGTGGCGCTGGCGGGGTTGATGCTGGCGGCGGGGGGCGTCGCGGGGCTGCTGGCGGGGCCGGCGGTGCTGGCGCTGCCGTTCGGGCCGCCCTGGGGGCCGGCGCGGCTCGCGCTCGACCCGCTCTCGGCCTGGTTCCTACTGCCGGTGGGCCTGTCGGCGGCCTGCGCGGGGCTGTTCGCGCTGGGGGGCGTGCATGGGCCGGTGCCGCCGCGCGCGCTGGTGCCCTGGCCGATCTTCCTAGCGGGCATGGCACTGTGCGTGCTGGCGGCGGATGGCTTCACCCTGCTGCTGGGGTTCGAGGCGATGTCCGTCGCCTCCTGGGTGCTGGTGGCGCAGGACCATGCGCAGGCCGAGAACCGGCGTGCGGCGCGCCTGTACCTGGGCTTCGCGGGGTTCGGCGGCGTGTCGCTGATGCTGGCCTTCGGGTTGATGGCAGGTGGCGCGGGGGACATGGCCTTCGCGGCACTGCGCGATGCGCCGCCCGAGGGCTGGCGCGCGGCGGCGGTGCTGGCGCTGGTGTTGGCGGGGGCGGGGTCGAAGGCCGGGTTGTTCCCGCTGCATGTGTGGCTGCCGCTCGCGCACCCGGCGGCGCCGAGCCATGTCTCGGCGGTGATGTCCGGCGCCATGACCAAGGTCGCGCTGTATGTGATCGCGCGCTGCGTCTTCGACCTGATGGGGCCAGCGCAGTCCTTCTGGATCGGGGCGCCGCTGATCGTGCTGGGGGCGGCCTCGGCGGTCATCGGCGCGCTGCGGGCGAATCTCGAGGACGACACCAAGACGCTGCTGGCCTGTTCGACCATCGAGAATGTCGGGCTGGTGGCGATCGGGCTGGGGCTGGCACTGGCGTTCCGCGGGGCGGACCTGCCGGCGCTGGCGGCGCTGGCGGCGGCGGCGGCGCTGCTGCACGCGCTGAACCACGCCGTGTTCAAGACGCTGCTGTTCCTGGCGGCCGGTGAGGTGCTGCACGGCGCGGGGTCGCGCGCCATCGACCGGCTGGGCGGCCTGGTGCACCGGATGCCGGTGACCGCCTGGGCGGCGCTGGTGGGGGTGGCGGCGGCGGCCGCACTGCCGCCGCTGTCGGGCTTCGCCTCGGAATGGCTGCTGCTGCAGGCGCTGCTGGCGGCGTGGCGCGTGGGGGATTTGGCCTTCCAGATGGGCGCGGCGGCGGCGACGGCGCTGGCGGCGCTGGGCGCGGCGCTCGCGGCGGCGGCGATGGTGCGGTTCTGGGGGTTGGTGTTCCTCGGCCGGCCGCGCACGCCGCGTGCGGCGGGGGCGGAGGAGGGCGGCGGTGCGGCGCGCTGGGCGCTGCTCGTCCCGGCCGGGCTGACGGTGCTGCTGGGGCTGCTGCCCGGGGTGGCGCTGGACCTGGCGGAACCGGCGCTGCGGCTGATGGCCGGGGCGGCGGCACCGCGCACCGGTCTGCTGGTGGTGGGCGCCGCGGAAGGTGGGGCGCGGTATTGGCCGCTGCTGGTGGCGGTGCTGCTGGCACTGGCGGTGGGGGCGGTGCTGTGGGCGGTGCGGCGGCGCGCACCGTCTGGCGTGGTGCGCGGGCCGGCCTGGGATTGCGGGTTCATCGCGGCACCGGCGCACCTGCCCTTCGGGGACCCGGCCTCGCAGCCCACGGCGGCCGGGTTCGGGCAGCCGCTGCGGAGGATGCTGGGCGGGTCGCTGCTGGCGGCGCGGGAGGGCGTGGCAATGCGCCCGCCGGGGTCGATGGCACCGGCACGGCTGGATGCAGGCTTCGCCGACCCCGCGCTGGTGGCGTTGGAGGGCCCCCTGCCCCGCTGGCGGGATGCGCTGGCGGGGCAGGCAGAGCGGCTGCGGGACCTGTCGATCCGGCAGTGCCTCGGGCTCACCTTCGGGGCGGTGGTGCTGATGCTGGTGTTGCTGGCCGTTCTGGAGCGCGGCTGAGATGGCGATGGTCTGGGGCATTCTGGCGCAGGCGCTGCACATCGCGCTGATCCTGGCGGCTGCACCGCTGCTGACCGGCGTGCTGCGCTGGCTGAAGGCGCGCATGATGGGCCGGCGCGGGGCGTCGCCGCTGCAGCCGCTGCGCGACCTGGCGAAACTGCTGCGCAAGACGCCGGTGCTGGCGGAGAATGCCTCGGCGGTGTCGCGGGTGGCGCCGTATGTCGCGGTCGGGGCGGCGGTGGCGGCGGCCGCACTCGTGCCGTCCTTCGCGCGCGGCATGGCCTTTTCGCCGCTGGCGGACCTGATCCTGGTGGCGGGGCTGCTGGCGCTGGGGCGCGTGGCGATGGCGCTGGCGGGGATGGATGTGGGCACGCCCTTCGGCGGGCTGGGCGCGGCGCGCGAGATGTCCTTCGCGGTCTTCGCCGAACCGGCGCTGGTGGTGGCGGCGCTGACGCTCGCGATCCTGGCGGGGACGACGAATATCGACACCATCGCGGGGGCGTTCCGCGAGGGCGGTCTCGGGCTGCGCGTGTCGCTCGGCCTCGCGCTGGTGGGGATGGTCGCGGTGGCGATCGCGGAGAATGCGCGCATCCCGGTGGACAATCCGTCGACGCACCTGGAACTGACCATGGTGCATGAGGCGATGATCCTGGAGGCCTCCGGGCGGCACCTCGCACTTTGGGAATATGCGGCGATGCTGCGGCTGGCGCTGTGGCTGGCACTGCTGTCGGCGGTGTTCCTGCCATTCGGCCAGGCGCCGGCGGGGGCTGCGCCGCATTTATGGGTGGTCGGGCTGTTGGCCTGGGTGGCGAAGATGGGCGCGCTGGCGCTGGCGCTGGCGGCCTTCGAGAGTGCGATCGCCAAGATGCGCGTCTTTCGCGTACCGGAATTCCTGGGGGCGGCGCTGCTGCTGGGCTTGCTCGGCGCGGTGTACCTGTTCGTCTCGACGGGGCTGTCATGAGCTTCGGGCAGATCGGCTACGACCTGGCGCATCTGCTCGGCGGCGGCGTGCTGCTCATGTCCTTCGTGCTGCTGTACCAGCGGCGCATGGCGGCGGTGATCAACGCCTTCGCCATCCAGGGCACGCTGCTGGCGCTGGCCGCGGCCTGGGCCGCGCATGCGCAGGGGGCGCCCGGGCTGTACGTGACCGCGGTGCTGGCGCTGGCGGCGAAGGGGGTGCTGATCCCGCTCGCCTTGCACGCGATCGTGCGGCGGCTGGATCTGCACCGGGCGGTCGAGACGGCGCTCGGCATCGGGCTGTCGATGGTGGCGGGTGTCGCGCTGGTCGCGCTATCGATCCTGGTGGTGCTGCCGGCGACCGAGGGCGTGCGCGCGGTGGCGCGGGAGAATCTCGCGCTCGCGCTGTCCGTCGTGCTGCTCGGGATGCTGATGATGATCACGCGGCGCAACGCGATCAGCCAGGTGATCGGGCTGATGAGCCTCGAGAACGGCTTGATCCTCGCGGCGATCGGCGTGGCCGGAATGCCGCTGGTGGTGGAACTCTCCACCGCCGCTCTGGTGCTGATGATCGCCGTCGTCGCCGGTGTGTTCTTCTTCCAGATCCGCGAACGCTTCGACACGCTGGATACCGGCAGCCTCGAGGAACATCGCGGGGAGCGGCGCTGATGCCGCTGCAGTGGATCATCGTCTTCTTCCCCTGGGCGGGTGCGCTGGCGCTGGCGGCGATCCCGGACCTGCGGCGCGCGGTGGCGGCGAATGTCGCGGTCAGCGCCGTGACCTTCGCCATGGCCATTGCGCTGACCGCGATGCCGTTCGCCGAGCACGGCTGGACGCGCACCGATGCGTTGAACACGCCCTTCGTGCTGGTGGCGGCCTTCGTCGGGCTGACCACGGCGGTGTTCTCCGCCGCAACGCTCGAGGCCGAGGGCTTCGACCATTGGCGCATCCGCGCCTACCACGCCGCCTACCAGGTCTTCATGGGGGCGCAGACGCTGGCGCTGCTGGCGGACAACCTGGGTGTGATGTGGGTGGCGATCGAGATCGCAACCCTCGCCACCGTGTCGATGGTCGCGGTGCATCGCACGGCCTCGGCCTTCGAGGCGGCGTGGAAGTTCTTCATCCTGTGCGGCGTGGGCATCGCGTTGGCACTGTTCGGCACCATCGTGCTGTACCTCGCTGCGCAGCCGCTGCTGACCGAGGAGACCGGCCTGTCCTGGGCGGCGCTGATGGGCGTGGCGGCGCGCTGCGATCCGGGCACGCTCAACCTGGCCTTCGCCTTCCTGCTGCTGGGCTACGGCACCAAGGCGGGGCTGGTGCCGCTGCATTCCTGGCTGCCGGATGCGCATGCGGAAGGGCCGGTGCCGATCTCCGCCGTGCTGTCGGGGTTGCTGCTGAACGCGGCGATGCTCGCGGTGCTGCGTGCGAAGTCGATCGTTGGCGCGAATCCCGAGGCGATCGCGCCGGGGCCGTTCCTGCTGGCGCTCGGGCTGGCGTCGGTGCTGCTCGGTTCGCTGGCACTGTGGCGGCGGCGCGATGCGCGGCGCTTCTTCGGCTGGAGCAGCATCGAGCACATGGGCATCGCCGCCTTCGCCTTCGGGCTGGGCGGTGCCGCGGCAAACCTGGCGGGGCTGCTGCACCTGCTCGGCCATTCGCTGGTGAAGTCCGCGGTGTTCTTCGGCGTGGGGCGTGCGGCGCAGGCCAAGGGCAGCCAGAAGATTGCAGACATTGGTGGGCTTGTGGCCACGCACCCCGCGCTCGGCTGGGGGCTGGCGCTGGCCATCGCCGGCATCGCGGGGCTGCCGCCCTTCCTGCTGTTCGTCTCGGAATTCCGGCTGCTGGCGGCGGCGGCGGCGGCGGCGGAGAGGCCCTGGCTCGCGCTGCTGCTGGCGCTCGGGATGGTGGTGGCACTGGCGGCGCTGGTGACGGTGCTGCAGGCGCTGTGCTTCGGCCCGCCCACGCCCGATGCCGCGGATGCACCGGGCGGCTGGCGCAGCGTCGCGGCGGCCGCGCCGTTGTGGCTGCACCTGGCGGTGGCGGCGGGCCTGGCGCTTGCGATGCCGGCCGGGCTGGCGGCGATGCTGGCGCAGGCGGCGAGGATCATCGGATGAGCGCGATGGACCTGGTGCGCGCCGGCGTGCCGCAGGGGGCACGGCCCTTCGAGCGCTTCGTGCTGACCCCGCCGCACTGGTCCGCCCTGGCCGCCGCGCTGGCTGAGGATACCGCGCCCGCGCTGCTCGCGATGTGGGCGGAACCGGGCGTGGTCCATGCCGCCTTCCTGGATGGCGCCGAGGTTCTGTTCGCCTCCGCGCCCGCGGAGGCTGGCCGCTATGCCGCCCTGTCCCCCGCGCGGCCCGGCGCGATCCGCTTCGAACGCGCCATCCGCGACCTGTGGGGCTTGTCCGCCGAGGGCGCGGTGGATGACCGGCCCTGGCTCGACCACGGCCGCTGGCCAATGGCGGGGCCGATGTCCGGGCATCCCGCGCCGCGACCGGGTGCTGAAGCGCCGCAGCCCACCTTTCTGCCGGTGGAGGGCGAGGGCATCCACGTGATTCCAGTTGGGCCGATCCATGCCGGCGTGATCGAACCGGGTCATTTCCGCTTCCACGTCCAGGGCGAATGCGTGGTCCGGCTGGAGGCGCGGCTCGGCTACAAGCACAAGGGCACGCTCGGGCTGATGCTGGGCAAGACGGTGCGCGCCGCGGCGGTCTTCGCCGCGCGCCTGTCGGGCGATTCCACCGTCGCGCATGGCTGGGCCTTCGCCGCCGCCGCGGAAGCCGCGCTGGGTGTCACGCCGCCGCCGCGCGCCATCGCGTTGCGCGCGGCGATGGCCGAGCTCGAACGCATCCACAACCACCTGAACGACTGGGGCTTCGTGTGCAACGATGCCGCCTTCGCCTTTCCTCATGCGCGCTGCGGCGTCCTGCGCGAACAGGTGCTGCGCGCCTGCGCCGCCGCCTTCGGTCATCGGCTGATGATGGACCGCGTGCTGCCCGGCGGCGTGGCACCCGACATCGCGCCGGGCGGCGCGGCTGTCATCCTGGCCGCGCTCGATGCCGTCGAGGCCGAGATGCCGTCCCTGCTGCGGATCTACGACAGCCACGCCAGCCTGCAGGACCGCGTGGTCGGCACGGGCTTCCTCGACCCCGTGCAGGCGGCGCGCTACGCGGCGGGCGGCTTCGTCGGGCGCGGGTCCGGCCGGCGCTTCGATGCCCGGCTGGCACCTGGCTACGCGCCATACGACGTGCTGGCGCCCGCCATCGCGGTCGAGGCCGGCGGCGATGTCGATGCCCGGGTGCGCGTGCGCGTGGCGGAACTGCGCGAAGCCATCGCGCTGGTGCGCCGCCTGCTGATGACGCTGCCCGAGGGCGAGACCATGGCCCCCCTGCCCGCGCGCGCCGGCGAAGGCAGCGCCATCATCGAAGGCTTCCGCGGCGAATGCCTGCATTGGCTGCGGCTGGATGATGGCGGGCTGATCCGCGGCGTCTTCCTGCGCGACCCGTCCTGGCTGCAGTGGCCGCTGCTGGAAGCCGCGATCGAGGGCAACATCGTCGCCGACTTCCCGCTGTGCAACAAAAGCTTCAACTGTTCCTACAGCGGGGTGGACCTGTGATCGGCGCATCGCCGCAGTCGATGCGTTGTGCATGTGCCTGCCTCAGGCGCCGGCGCCCGCACCGGCGGGCCTGGCTTGCGCGGCATGCGCTGCTGCGCCGGGCGCAACCGATGGTTTGGGCGCGGTCGCGCCGTGCGCTCCCGGCCCGATGCAAGGCAGCGGGCCCCTGTGGACGTTCGGGAGGCACTTCATGACCGTCCGCTTCAACGAGACCATACCCGTGCTGCGCATCTTCGACGTCGCGACGGCGCGCGAATTCTATGTCGGCTTTCTCGGCATGTCCTGGGACTGGGAGCATCGCTTCGAACCCGACCTGCCGGTCTTCGCGCAGGTGTCGCGCGGCGACCTCGTGCTGTTCCTGTCGGAGCATTTCGGCGACGGCACGCCGGGCACCAAGCTGATCCTGCGCATGCAGGGCGTCGTGGCGCTGCATGGCGAACTCACGGCCAAGGCCTATCGCCACCAGCGCCCCGGCCTGCACGACCAGCCCTGGGGCTGGCGGGACCTGGAGGTGATGGACCCCTTCGGCAACCGGCTGGTCTTCTCGGAACGCATCGACCCGGAGTGCGACTGATGCTCTGGCCCCGCCTGGCACGCGCGCTGCTGTCGCGCCCACTGACCGACCCCGCGCACGGCGCGCCGGCTGAAACCGCCGCCGCGCTCGGCGAGCGCCTGGCCGCGACCGCGCGCGCGCGTCTGGGCCGCTCCCTGGCGATCCGCGAGGTCGATTCCGGATCCTGCAATGGCTGCGAGCTCGAGGTGAACGCGCTGCAGAGCGTGGCCTACGACCTCGAGCGCTTCGGGCTGCGCTTCGTGGCATCCCCCAGGCATGCCGACGTGCTGCTGGTGACCGGCCCGGCCTGCCGCAACATGACCGAGGCGTTGGAACGCGCGCTGGCCTGCACGCCGGAACCGCGCTGGGTCGTGGCGGCGGGGGACTGCGCGGTGGATGGCGGCGTGTTCAAGGGCAGCTATGCGGTGCAGGACGGGGTGGGCGCGGTGCTGCCGGTCGACCTGCTGATCCCGGGCTGCCCGCCCTCCCCCACGCAGCTTTTGGAAGGGCTGCTGGCACTGCTGGAGGCCGAGTCGGAAAAATAAGGGCCGGCTGGATTGCTCCAGCCGGCCCCAAGAACCCGCCCGAAAGCGAGCCAGTCGAGCAGCGGCCTGCCGGGAATAAGCCGCCGCGACAGGACACAGCGTGGCAGCGCGAGGCTCTCCGTGCGGTGGCAGTCACCTTAAATCCACGCAACCTGGGCGGGTGCCGGGTACGGCGACGGGGCCGGCAAGGCGTTGTCCCGGCAGGGCCTTCAGGGCCGGGCAGGCGGGCGCGGCGCGCGTCAGATCAGGCACAATTCCGCGAGGTCGCGCCGCAGCCGCGGCGGCAGCCGGTCGAGCCCGCGCGGTTCGGGCCTGCCTTGCGTCACATCCGCCGGCGCTTCCTCGGGCTTGAGGTAGCGCCAACCCTGGAAGGGCTTCATCGGCCGCGCTTCGACCAGCACCAGCTTCGGGTCCAGCACCAGCGCGGCGCAGGGGGTGCCGTCGTCCCACTCCTCCTCCCGCAGGTCGAGGATGCGTTGGCGCACCCGCACGAAGCCCGCCACCACCCAGTAGATCGACCCGCCATCGAGCAATTCGTCCCGCCGCTTGGGGAACATGCGCGTCCAGGCGCGCAGCGGCGGGTCGGTGCGCAGGCGGTCGGCCTGGATCGCGGCAAGGGCCGCGACATCCTTGGGGCCAACGGACAGCTTGATGAGGTTGAGCACGGGTCCTCCTTCCCTCGCCAGGGGTCGAGTCGGCAAGCCCCTTTGCCGCGGCGCGCGTAACCGGGCGGCGGGGCGCGGCGAAACACCGCTCAGCGCCGCCCCCGTACGCCCCGGAGACCCCTGCCCATGACCCGATCCGCGCCGCGCCCGCCGGCCCGCCCGCCCCGCGACCTGCGGCTGGATGTGGTGCGCGGCTGGCTGCAGGTGTCGATCTTCGGGGCGCATGCGGTGGGCACGACCTTCGGCGCCTTCGGCATCCATGCCGCCTGGGGGCTGTCGGACAGTTCCGAGCAGTTCCTGTTCCTGTCGGGCTTCGTGCTGGCGTCGGTCTTCACCCTGAAGGCGGCGCGCGACGGGGCGGCGGCGGCGGCGCGCGACACCTGGGCGCGCACGGCGCGGCTGTGGGTGAAGCACATGGCGCTGGTGCTTCTGTTCGGCGCGATGATCCTGTGGGCCGAACGCGCCCTGCCGCTGCCGAACGAGGCCGACCGCCTGGCCTGGGGGCTGCTGCGGGCGGACCCGCTGACCGCGTTGTCGGGCGCGGCGGCGCTGCTGTACCTGCCCAACTACATCGACATCCTGCCGGTGTTCATCCTGGCGATGCTGGTGCTGCCTGGCTTCCTGTGGCTGGTCGCGCGCATCGGCGCCTGGGCGCTGCTGCCCCCGGCCGTGCTCTGGGCCGGGGTGCAGGCGGGGGCCTGGCAGTATTGGTCCTGGCTGCCGGTCGGGCTGGATCCGCTGGCCTGGCAATTCGTGTTCATGCTGGGGGCGTGGTTCGGGCGCCGCGCGCTGCTGCAGGGCGCTGCGGTGGCCTGGAACGGCTGGGCGGTGGCGGGCGCGGTGGGTCTGCTGGCGGTGGGGCTGGCGCAGCGCGTGGCGGAATTGCTGGGCACCGGGGTCGATGTCGAGACCGCCTGGATCCTGGCGGGCAAGACGCATCTGGGGCCGCTCGCGCTGCTGCACGGGCTGGCAATCGCGTACCTGGTGGCGGTGCTGGTTCCGCGTGAGGGGCGCTGGATGCACCGCGCCATCCCGCAGGCGCTGGCGGCGGTCGGGCGGCACAGCCTCGATGTGTTCTGCATCGGTCTGTTCCTGTCCTGGGGTGTCACGGCCATGCTGCGGCTGCATCCCGGCCAGTGGTGGCTCGATCCGGTTCTGACGCTGGCCGGCATCGGCGTGCTGGTGGGCTTCGCACTGCTGCGCGAGCGCCGGCGCTTCAGCCCGGCGCCGGCACAGTGAGCGCGGCGGCGTCTTCGGGCTGCTTCGCG